>NZ_PQMX01000100.1:0-17575 GCF_004368385.1 Burkholderia sp. B10
ACCCGAAGCCCCCACCACCGCCCGCCGTCGCTGCGCAAGCCGCGGATCTTCTTCCACCCGCGCCGACATCGACGGCCCGGCATCCGCCACCCCAGCAATCCTCACGAAGCGCCAGCCCGACGCGGGCTCGGGCGCTTCGACAGCCGACGCCGCGTCGGCCGCCTCACCACCGGACAGCGCGCGGTCGTCCTGTTGCATGTCGCATGCGGCGAGCGTCGCGCACAGTGCGGCGGCGAGCGCCGCACGGCGTCGCCGCACCAGAAACGAAGCGTACGAGATCAGCGCCATGGACTGCACGGCCCCAGGAAAGCGGTGACGATGCCGGTGAACACGAGGCCCACCACGAACCCGAGCGCGGCGAGCATCGCGCAGCGCGCGAGGAAGCGCGTGCTGTCGTGGCGCGTCTCGGGTTGCGCCGCGCGATCGTGCGCGCGCCGCCACGCGCGCACGGCCCACGCCGCGCACGCGGCCGCGAGCGCGAACGCAGCGGCCGCGATCAACGCGAGCCACACGCCGACGTGCGCCCAGCGCGGCGCGGCCTGCGCGACGCCGAGCGGATAGCACGCCGTCGACGCGAGCGTCTCGGACACGAGCATCTGCGCGAACCACAGCGCCGGCGCGCCGACCAGGCCGGCCGCGATCGCGAGCAGCGGTGTCCACGCGCGTCGCATGCCGTTCATCCCGGCCTCCGCAGCCAGTACGGCGATACGTACAGCGCAGTGAAGATGAACAGCCACACGACGTCGACGAAGTGCCAGTAGAGGCCGCCGACCGTCAGCGCGACGCGTCGCTCGCGGCCGAAGAAGCCCGCGGCAGTCCAGCCGGTCAGCAGCGCCAGAATCACGAGGCCGGCCGCCACGTGCGCGAGGTGAAAGCCCGTGATCGTGAAGTACAGGCTGCCGTACAGATGCGCGGTCGGCCCGTAAGGATGAGTGCGCCACTCGTGCAGCTGCACGAGCGCGAACGCGATGCCGAGCGCCAGCGCGACCGCGAGCGCCGCCACCGCGCGCGGCCGCTTGCCCGCGCGCACGGCGCGCTCGGCGAGCCACACGAACACGCTGCTCGACAGCAGCACGACCGTGTTGCCGGCCGCGAGGCCGAGCTTCGGCATTCCTTCGGGCGGCCAGGGCGCGGCCCATTGCGATTGCAGGTAGAAGTAGCAGAACAGCAGGTAGCCGAACAGCGCGGCCTCGGTCGCGACCAGCGTCAGCACACCCCACCAGCCGCCCGCGCGCGTGCCGCAACTGCCGACCGGCAGCGGTGCGGCGCAGGCGGCGGGCGCGCCGGGCGGCAACCGCACCGAAGGCGGATCATCGGGATGCGCCGCGGCCGTCGCGGCCGGCACCGGCGTCGCGTCGCGCGCAGCCGCGCGTGCGCGTTGTCCGAGCGTGTCGCGCGGCCACAGCCATGCGGCGGTCGCGATCGCGCAGCCGGCCGTCGCCGCGCACACGAGCGCGGGCGAGCGCGCGAGCATCGCCGCGAAGACGGCGCTGGACAGCAGCGCGAGCACGAACGGCACGCAGCTGTCGTCGGGCATCTTGAGGATCGCGCTCGGCTTCGCCGCGAGCGGCGTGACTGCCAGCGCCTCGCGGCCGTGCGCGAGCCGATAGCCGACCCGCATGCTGCTGCGCTGCGCGGCGTCGCGCGTTTCCCACAGCGGATGCCGCGACGCGACGAGCGGCAGCACCGCGAAGTTGTACGCCGGCGCCGGCGACGCGACCGACCATTCGAGCCCGGCCGCGCCCCACGGGTTCGCGCCGGCGCGCTGGCCGCGCCGCGCGCTGACGAGCGCGTTGACGACGAACATCACGATGCCGATGCCGAACACGAACGAGCCGATCGTGGTGAGCAGGTTCGACGTGTCCCAGCCCATCCCGGACGGGTACGTGTAGACGCGCCGCGGCATGCCGAGCAGCCCCGACACGTGCATCGGGAAGAAACCGAGATTGAAGCCGACCAGCACGACCCAGAACGTCAGCCGGCCGAAGCGCTCGTTCATCAGCCGGCCCGTGAACTTCGGGAACCAGTACGTCACGCCGCCGAGCACGGGAAACACGTTGATCCCGAGCAGCACGTAATGCAGGTGCGCGACGACGAAATACGTGTCGGTGAGCTGCCAGTCGAGCGGCACCGCGGCGGTCATCACGCCCGACACGCCGCCGATCACGAACATCAGCACGAAGCCCGCGAAATAGAGGAACGGCGTGCGAAACACCGGTCGGCCGGTCCAGATCGTCGCGATCCACGCGAACACGGCGACCGCGCTCGGGATCGAGATCAGCATGCTGGCCGCGCCGAAGAACGCGAGCGCGAGCGGCGCGATGCCGGTCGCGAACATGTGATGCACCCAGACCTCGAAGCCGATCAGCATCGTCGCGACCGTCGATACCGCGACGGCTTCGTACGCGACGAGCGGGCGGCGACAGAACGTCGGCAGCGCGTCCGACACGATGCCCATCGCCGGCAGCACGACGACGTACACCCACGGGTGCGCGAACATCCAGAACAGGTGCTGCCACAGCAGCGGCCGGCCGCCGTGCGCGACGTCGAAGAAATGCGTGCCGGCATTGCGGTCGAGCCACAGCAGCAGGAACGCGAGGCTCACCGACGGCACCGCCACGAGGTTCGCGACCGACGCGGTCAGCGTGCCCCAGACGATGATCGGCAGCCGGTCGATCGACATGCCGTGCGCACGCATGCGCAACAGCGTGACGACGAAGTTCGCGGCGCCGCCCGTCGTCGAGATGCCGAGCAGGATCATCCCGAGCGCGTAGATGTCGATGTTCGCGCCCGCGCTGTAGTCGAGCGACGTGAGCGGCACGTAGTTGAACCAGCCGCCGTCGGGCACCGCGCCGAGCGGAAAGCTCGCGTACAGGAACAGCCCGGCGAACAGGAACACCCAGTACGAGAACGCGTTGAGCCGCGGGAACGCCATGTCGCGCGAGCCGAGCATCAGCGGCCACAGGTAGTTCGCGAAGCCGGACAGCACCGGCAGCGCGTACAGGAAGATCATCGTGACGCCGTGCATCGTGAACAGCGAGTCGTACTGCGCCGGGGTGAGCACCGTCGCGTTCGGCCGCGCGAGCTGGATGCGCATCACGAGCGCCTCGACGCCGCCGAGCAACAGGAACGCGAACGCGGTGACGATGTAGCGAATGCCGATGCGCTTGTGGTCCACCGTGCCGAGCCAGCCGCGCCAGCCGGGCGCCGACTCCCACAGCTCGGCGAGCGCCCGCTCGTGCTCGGAGCCCGGCGGCGCGTCGCCGAGGTCGGGCACGCGGCTGAGCGCGGGGCGCGTGTCGCGGGCAACGGCCATCGTCATCCTCCGTTCAGTGCAGGGTTGCGAGATAGGCGGCAAGATCGTCGGCGTCGCGCGGCGCGAGCGCGAACGACGGCATCAGCGTTTGCGGCTTGCGCTGCTGCGCATGGGCGATCCAGTCGCGCAGGTTGGCCGGCGTGTTCTCCAGCGTGCCGGCCGCGAGCAGCCGGCGCGAACCGACGTGTGTCAGGTCGGGCCCCGCATCGCCGGTCGCGTCGGTGCCGCGCACCGCGTGGCAGCCGGCGCAGCGTTCGGTGAACAGGCGCCGGCCGCGCAGCTCCGGGCCGGCGGCGTCAGCCGGCGCCGGCTGCCGCTGCGCGGCGAGCCACGCGCGAAACGCGGCGGGCGGCTCGGCCACGACCTCGAACGCCATGTGCGCATGCTGCGCGCCGCAGTACTGCGAGCACTGCCCGCGATAGACGCCCGGCTGGTCGGCCTGCAGCCACTGGCGATTGGTCTGGCCGGGGATCGTCTGCGTCTTGCCGGCGAGTTGCGGCACCCAGAACGCGTGGATCACGTCGGCGCTCGTCAGTTCGACGAGCACCGGTTCGCCGACCGGGATGTGTATTTCGTTCGCGGTGACGAACGCCGCGCCGTCCGCATCGGCCGGATAGCGGACGGCCCACCACCAGTCGTGCGCGGTCACGCCGATCGTCAGCGCTGGCGGCCGCGGCGGCGCGGCCACCACCGCGAGCACGCGCAGCATGTAGACGAGCGCGCCGAACAGCAGCACGATCGAAACGGCCGTGCCGACCGTCACGATGGTCAGCCCGCTGCGCGGGCCGGCCGCGCGCCGCCGGCGCCGGAAGATCGCGAGCGCCAGCAGTACGGCGATCGTCACGCACACCAGCGTGCACAGCGCCAGCAACGCCCAGCCCAGAACCAGCACCGGCCGCGCGCCCGGCCCGGCCGCATGCGCGACGTACGCGAGCGGCAACGGGCCGGCCGGCGCGGCTGCCGCGCCGGCGGCATGCGCGAGCGACGGCGCGAGCGCGCACGCGGTCGAGCCGATGCGGGCGATACGGCACACGTTCATGAACGGCGGCACGAACAACGGCGGCTCCTGGTGTGATGCGGCGGCTCTCGCCGCACGCGTGTCGCGGCGAAGCAATTCCCGTGCGCGCGCCCGGCGGACGCCGACGCGCTGCGCGTTGCGTGCGCAACGTCCGCGGCGTTACAGCGCGCTTGTAAAACGGGCGTCGACCTCGCGGCCACGCGCGTGCGCGCCGCGTTCGGTGCGGCGCGCGGCACGTCGCTTGCTGCGCCAGCCCGGACACCATGAACCGACGGGAGGACCTCATCGTGAAGACGGTGAAGACGGTTGCGATCACCGGCGCGAGCGCCGGCGTGGGCCGCGCGTGCGCGCACGCGTTCGCGCGGTGCGGCGCCAACGTCGCGCTGCTGGCGCGCGATCCGCGCGCGCTGCACGACACCGCGTGCGAAGTGCGTGCGTATGGCGTCGAGGCGCTGCCGATCGCCGTCGACGTCAGCGACGCCGCCGCGCTCGACGCCGCCGCCGAGCGCATCGAAAACGAACTCGGGCCGCTCGACGTGTGGGTCAACAACGCGATGGTCACGGTGTTCGCGCCGTTCGACGAGATCGCCCCCGACGACTATGCGCGCGTGACGGCGGTCACCTATCTCGGCTGCGTGTACGGCACGCGCGCGGCGCTCGCGCGGATGACGCCGCGCAACCGCGGCACGATCGTGCAGGTCGGCTCCGCGCTCGCCTACCGGTCGATTCCGCTGCAGGCGCCGTACTGCGGCGCGAAACACGCGATCCGCGGCTTCACCGACGCATTGCGCTGCGAGCTGCTGAATGCGCGCAGCCGCGTGCGCGTGACGATGGTGCAGTTGCCGGCGATCGACACGCCGCAGTTCGACTGGGCCGCCTCCACGCTGCCGCACGAGCCGCGCCCGGTCGCACCCGTCTATGCGCCCGAAGTGGCGGCCGACGCGATCGTGCGCGCCGCGCGCCATCCGGGCCGCGAGCGCTGGGTCGGCTGGTCGTCGCTGGCCGCGATCGTCGCGAACGCGCTCGCGCCCGGCTGCTTCGACCGCTATCTCGCCCATACGGCCGTGCGCGGCCAGCAACGCGACACGCCGGCCGGCCCGCGCGAATCGAACCTGTGGCATACGGTGCCCGGCCGTCATGCGACGCGCGGCGCCTTCGGCGCCGAAGCGCGCCGCAGCGGCGCCAACGCCGGGCTCGGCACGTCGCGCGCGCTCGCGTACGGCGCGGTGGGCGCGCTGCTGGCGGCGGGCTTCGTCGCCGCGCGCCGGCTCAAACGGTGAGCGCGGTGCGCATCGAGGACTACGCGTTGATCGGCGACGGCCGCAGCGCCGCGCTGGTCGCGCGCGACGGCAGCATCGACTGGCTGTGCTGGCCCGACTTCGATTCGCCGCCGTGCTTCGCCGCGCTCGTCGGCACGCCGGCGAACGGCCGCTTGCGCATCGCGCCGTGCGAGCCGCCCGCCCGCGTCACGCGTCGCTATCTGCCCGGCACCGCGATACTCGAGACGACCTTCGACACGTCGACCGGCTGCGTGCGCGTGCTCGACTGGATGAGCTGGGCCGCGCGCGACCCGTGCCTGATCCGCAGCGTGCGCGGCGAGCGCGGCACCGTGACGCTCGACGTCGATCTCGGCGTGCGCTTCGATTACGGCCGTGCGTTGCCGTGGTGCCAACGCGTCGGCCGGCGCTGGCGGATGATGACGGGCGGCGACGCGATGTGGGTCGACAGCGACGTGCGGCTCGACGTGCGGGCCGACCGGCTGGTCGGCACGCAGCGCATCGCGGCCGGCGAGCGCGCGCAGCTGTGCATCAGCTACGCGCGCTCGTACGACGGGCCGCCGGCGGTGCCCGACGCGTACGCGTCGTTGGGCGACACGCACGCGTTCTGGCGCGAGTGGTCGGCCTGCAACGCGGCGCAGGGCCCGTATCGCTACGCGATCGAGCGCGCGCTGATCACGGTGAAGCTGCTGTCGAGCGTGCGCACCGGCGGCATCGTCGCGGCGCCGACCAGCTCGCTGCCCGAGCGCCTGGGCGGCGCACGCAACTGGGATTACCGGTTCTGCTGGCTGCGCGACGCGAGCTTCACGTTGCGCGCGTTCGCGCGCTGCGGCTATCGCGCCGAAGCCGCGCGCTGGCGCGACTGGCTGGTGCGCGCGATCGCCGATCACCCGGCGCAATTGCGCGTGCTGTACGGGGCGGACGGCAGCCGGCGCGCGGACGAGTGGCAGGCCGCGCATCTGGCCGGCTACGAAGGCGCGCAGCCGGTGCGCTTCGGCAACGCGGCGGCCGGGCAGTTGCAGCTCGACGTGTACGGCGAGGTGCTCGGCGCGCTGTACCATGCGCGCCGGCACGGACTGCCGCCCGACGACGACGCGTGGCTGCTCGAACGGCGGCTGCTCGAGCATCTCGCGACGATCTGGCGCGAGCCCGACGAAGGGATCTGGGAGGTGCGCAGCGGCCGGCACCGCTTCACGTCGTCGAAGGTGATGGTGTGGGCGGCCATCGAAAGCGCATCCAACTCCGCACGCGCGTTCGGCCATCGCGCGCCGCTCGACGCCTGGCGGCGCTGGGCCGACGAAGTACGCGCCGACGTGCTCGCGCACGGCTACCATGCGCAGCTCGGCCGCTTCGTCGATCGCTACGACGGCGACGGCCTCGACGCAAGCCTGTTGCTGATTCCGCTGACCGGCATGCTCGACGCGTCGGACCCGCGGGTCGCGGCGACCGTCGCCGCGATCGAGCGCGAGCTGCTGGTCGACGGCCTGCCGCTGCGCTACCGGTCGTCGCATTTCGCCGATGGTTGCGAGGGCGACGAGGGCGCGTTCGTTGCCGCCGGCTTCTGGCTCGCGCAGGTGTATGGGATGCAGCGCCGCGACGCCGACGCGCGCGCCTTGTTCGAACGCCTGCTCGCACTGCGCAACGACGTGGGCTTGCTCGCCGAGGAATACGACGTCGACGCACGGCGCATGTGCGGCAATTTTCCGTTCACGCTCGCGCATGTCGGGCTCGTGAACGCGGCGCTCGCGTTGCAGCGCGACGAAGGCGACGACGGCAGCGGCAGCGGCGATCGTCGCTGACGCTGCCGCATCGATCCGCCGTCGGCCGCCGCGTACGCCTACGACTCGCCCTTGTGCCCGTCGCCGCCGCGCTCGCCGTTGCCCGGCAGCACGGCCGACAACACCTGCCGCGCGGTTTCGACGATCACGTTCGCTTCGCGCGGGTCGCCCTTCACGAGCGCCTGCGCGAAGTGCTTCGCCTGCTGCAGCGTGACGTGCGGCGGCAGCGGCGGCACTTCCGGATCGCTCTTCACTTCGAGCACGACCGGCCGGTCGGACGCGAGCGCTTCGTCCCACGCGGCGCCGAGCTGTTCCGGATCGTCGACGTAGATGCCCTTGAGCCCGACCAGCGTCGCGAAGCGGTAGTACGGCACGTTCGGAATCTGCTGCGACGTGTCGAACTTCGGATCGCCTTCCATCACGCGCTGTTCCCACGTGACCTGGTTCAGGTCCTCGTTGTTCAGCACCATGCAGATCCAGCGCGGATCGGCCCATTGCCGCCAGTATTTCGCGACGGTGATCAGCTCGGCCATGTTGTTCATCTGCATCGCGCCGTCGCCGACCATCGCGATCACCGGGCGCAGCGGATACGCGAACTTCGCGGCGATCGCATACGGCACGGCCGCGCCCATCGACGCCAGGCCGCCCGACAGCGAGCCCATCATCCCGCGCCGGATCATCAGGTCGCGCGCATACCAGTTCGCGCAGGAACCCGAATCGCTCGTCAGGATCACGTCGGCGGGCAGGCGCGGCGACAGCTCGGTGAACGCGCGCTGCGGGTTCACGCCGCGGCCCGCGCTCGCCTTCGCGGCCGCGCGCGCGGCGAGCGTGTCGTGCCAGTCGGCATTCCATTTGGCGATCCGGTCGCGCCACGCGGTGTCCTGCCGCTCCTTCAGCAGCGGCAGCAGTGCGCGCAGCGTCTCGGCGCTGTCGCCGACGAGGTTCACTTCCATCGGATAGCGCAGGCTCAGCATGTCGGCCTTCAGATCGATCTGCACGCCGCGCGCCTGGCCCTCCTTGGGCAGAAACTCCGAGTAGGGGAAGCCGGAGCCGACCACCAGCAGCGTGTCGCATTCGTTCATCAGCTCGTAGCTCGGCTTGGTGCCGAGCAGCCCGATCGAGCCGGTCACCCACGGCAGGTCGTCCGGCAACGCGGCCTTGCCGAGCAACGCCTTCGCGGCGCCCGCGCCGAGCCGGTCGGCCACCGCGATCACGTCGTCGGTCGCGTGCAGCGCGCCGGCGCCCACCAGCATCGCGACCTTCTTGCCGGCGTTGAGCACGTCGGCCGCGCGCTGCAGGTCGTCCGCGTACGGCACGACCTTCGGCCGCGTATAGCCGACGCCCGAATGGACGGTGCCGTGCGCGCGCTTCGGCGGCGCGTAGTCGAGCTCCTGCAGATCGTTCGGCAGCACCAGCGCCGTGACCGTGCGCGCGCCGAGCGCGGTGCGCACCGCGCGGTCGACGAGATGGCGCACCTGGCCGGGCACCACTGCAAGCTGCACGAAAGCACCGGCGACGTCCTTGAACAGCGCCGGCAGATCGACCTCCTGCTGATAATGGCCGCCGAGCGCGGTGCGCGCCTGCTGGCCGACGATCGCGAGCACCGGCATGTGATCGAGCCGCGCATCGTACAGCCCGGTCACGAGATGCGCGGCGCCGGGGCCGGAGGTCGCGACGCATACGCCGAGCTCGCCTGTAAATTTTGCATGCGCCGATGCCATGAAGGCCGCCATCTCCTCGTGACGCGCCTGGATGAATTCGATCTTGCCGCCGGCTCGCGCGAGCGCGCCGAAAAAGCCGTTGATGCCGTCGCCGGGGTAGCCGTACACGCGCCGCACGCCCCAGTCGTACAGCCGTTCGACGATGAAATCCGCCACTGTCGCCATGCCGATTCTCCTTGGTTCCGGATGAGCCGATGCGTCGCGCGAACCGACCTCGCCGCACGCCGCGCTGCAGGGCGGCGCGCAAGCGCCGTGCCGTGCGGCGCGCGGCCGCTTGCGCCGGGCACGCGCGTTGCACGCCGTCGTTACAGGCAACCCGCAGATCAACCGCAAGCAAACCGCAAGCGTTCCGGAGCGCAACGATGGCACTTTCCGCGGCACCGACGATCGACGACGTGCGCGCCCGCGCGTACCGCGTGCCGACCGATCGGCCCGAGGCCGACGGCACCTATGCGTGGACGGCGACGACGATCGTCGTCGTCGAGATCGACGCGGCGGGCGTCACCGGCCTCGGCTACACGTACAGCGACGCGAGCGCCGCGACGCTCGCGACGTCGCTCCTTGCAGGCGTGTTGCGCAACCGGCCGCTCGTCGACATTCCGGCTGCCGTCGACGCGCTGTGGCGCGCGGTGCGCAACGTCGGGCGGGCCGGCATCGCGGCCACCGCGATTTCCGCGCTCGACACGGCGCTGTGGGACGCGAAGGCGAAGCTCGCCGGCGTGCCGCTGGCGATGCTGCTCGGCCGTGCGCGCGAGCGCGTGCCGGTGTACGGCAGCGGCGGCTTCACCACCTACGACGACGCGACGCTCGCGGCGCAGCTCGAAGCCTGGCGCAGCGACGGCGTGCATGCATGCAAGATCAAGATCGGCACGGACGATGCGCGCGACCCGTCGCGCGTGCGGGTCGCGCGCGCCGCGCTCGGCCCCGACGTCGACCTGTTCGTCGACGCGAATGGCGCGTATGCGCCGCGCACGGCGCTGGCGTTCGCGGACGCGGCGGCCGACTGCGCGATCCGCTGGTTCGAGGAGCCGGTCAGCAGCGACGACGTTGACGGGCTGCGCTTCGTGCGCGAGCACGTCGGCGCGCAGATCGACGTCGCGGCGGGCGAATACGCGTACACGCCCGACGACTTCCGGCGCCTGCTCGAAGGCCGCGCGGTCGACGTGCTGCAAGCCGATGCGACGCGCTGCGGCGGCGTCAGCGGTTTTCTGGCGGCCGGCGCGCTGGCCGCGGCGCACCACGTCGACCTGTCGGCCCACTGCGCGCCGGCGCTGCACCGGCACGTCGGTTGCGTCGCGCCGCGGATGCGTCACGTCGAGTGGTTTCACGATCACGTGCGGATCGAGCGAATGATGTTCGACGGTGCGCCGCAGCTGGTCGACGGCGCACTCGAAATCGATGCGACGCGCGCGGGGCTCGGCCTCGAACTGCGCGAAGCCGACGTCGCCGGCTTCGCGCTCTGACGAACCCGCGCGACCCACCACCGCCACGAGCGAGGAGGACGAATGCAACATCGCCGACAGCGCGAAGCCGAGCACGACCGGTTGCTGACCGATGCCGCGCGGCTGCTCAATCGCAGCGCGCTGCTGCTGGCCGGATCGGTGCTCGCCGACAGCGGCGTCGAGCACTATCGCGGCACGCTCCACAACCGCGCGATGGTCGCGCCGCTGATCGCGTCGACGCTGTCGGTGCTCGCGAGCGTGCACGGCCATGCCGATGACACGCCCGAGCGCCACCGGCTGCGCGATGCGGTGCATCTCGCGTCGGCCGCGGTCGGCGTGGCCGGCTCGGCGTTCCACGTCTACAACGTGACGAAGCGGCCGGGCGGCTTCAGCTGGCACAACCTGTTCTACGGCGCGCCGCTCGGTGCGCCGTTCGCGCTGCTGCTGTCGGGCATGCTCGGCGCCGCGGGCGAGCGGCTGCGCGCGTGCCCGGCCGACGCGCCGCGCCTGGCCGGCCTGCCGGGCGGGCGCGCGCTCGCCGGGCTGGTCGCGGCCGGCCTCGTCGGGACGCTCGGCGAAGTCGGCTTGCTGCATTTTCGCGGGGCGTTCCAGCATCGCGCGATGTTCGTGCCGCTCGTCGTGCCGCCGGTGGCCGCGCTCGCGACCGCGCAGATCGCGCTGTCGCGCCCGCGCGGCGAGCGGCCGTTTTGTCGATGGTGGATGCGCGCGACGGCCGTGCTCGGCTGCGTCGGCGTCGCGTTTCATGCGCGCGGCGTCGCGCGGCAGATGGGCGGCTGGCGCAACTGGTCGCAGAACGTGCTGTCGGGGCCGCCGCTGCCGGCGCCGCCGAGCTTCACGGCGCTGGCGATCGCCGGGCTTGCGGCGACCGCGCTCGCCGAACGGGAGGCGCGATGAAGCCGGCCGACCCGCGGATGAATGCATCCGCACACACCGACGCAGCGGCGCTGCCCAGCTATCGCGGCTACGACGTGCTCGCGAAGCGCGACACGCCGTCGTGGAACGACGCGACACGTCGCGCGATCGATGCGCGCCTGCAGGTCGCCGCCACGGCGCCGCGTCATCTCGATGCCGCGCAGTTCGCGACGCTCGGCGCCGTGTGCGCGCGCATCGTGCCGCAACGCCAGGGCGACGCCGGCGGCGTGCCGACCGCCGCGCTGATCGATGCGCGGCTCGCGAGCGACGAAGGCGACGGCTTCCGCGACGCGCGGCTGCCGTCGTTGCGCGCCGCGTGGCGCATCGGCCTCGCCGCGCTCGATGCGATGGCGCGCCACGCGCACGCGCGCCCGTTCGCGGCGCTCGACGCGCACGCCGCCGATGCGCTGCTGCGCGCCGTGCAGCAAGGCCGCATCGACGCGCAGAGCGAGGCCGCGTGGGCCGGCATGGATCCGCGCACGTTCTTCGCGAAGCGCGTGCTGGTCGACATCTGCGGCGCGTATTACAGCCATCCGTTCGCGTGGAACGAGATCGGCTTCGGCGGCCCCGCGAGCCCGCGCGGCTACGTGCGGATGGATTTCAACCGGCGCGATCCGTGGGAAGCGCAGGTGGACGCGGAGGGCGCACGCGATGAGCACTGACGCGCGCGGCGCCGCCGACGCACCGCGCGGCCGCGACGGCCGCGCGCCCGACCCGTTGCGGGTGGGCGGCTGGTCGCCGATGCGGATGTACCGCGACGACGAGCCGGTCGACTTCGTGATCGTGGGCACCGGCGCGGGCGGCGGCACGCTCGCGTGCCGGCTCGCCGAGCACGGCTACTCGGTCGTCGCGCTCGATGCGGGCGCGTGGTGGCGGCCGCTGGAGGAATTCGCGTCCGACGAGTCGCACCAGCGCAAGCTGTTCTGGACCGACGAGCGCATCTGCGACGGCGCGAACCCGCTGACGCTCGGCACCAACAACAGCGGCCGCGCGATCGGCGGCAGCACCGTGCACTTCGCGATGGTGTCGCTGCGGTTCCGGCCCGAGTGGTTCCGCTCGCGCAGCGCGCTCGGCTACGGCGTCGACTGGCCGCTCGACTGGCGCGAGATGTGGCGTTACTACCGCGAGGTCGAGCAGGCGCTGAAGATCAGCGGGCCGGTCCGCTACCCGTGGGGGCCGGCGCGGCCTCGCTATCCGTACCGTGCGCACGAGCTGAACGCGGCCGCGCTGGTGCTCGCGCGCGGCGCGGAGGCCATGGGCATCGACTGGACGCCGACGCCGCTCGCGACGCTGTCCGCGCCGCGCGGCCGCGCGCATCCGTGCGTGTATCGCGGCTTCTGCATCGCCGGCTGCGCGACCAATGCGAAACAGAGCGCGCTCGTCACGTGGATACCGCGCGCGGTCGCGGCGGGCGCCGAAGTGCGCGATCTCGCGATGGCGCTGCGGATCGAGGCCGCGGGCGATCGGGTCACCGGCGTGCATTACCGGCGCGACGGCCGCACGCACTTCCAGCGCGCGCGCAACGTGGTCGTCGCCGGCTATGCGATCGAGACGCCGCGGCTGCTGTTGCTGTCCGCGAACGGCCGTCATCCGCAGGGGCTCGCGAACAGCTCGGGCCTCGTCGGCCGCTATCTGATGGCGCAGCTGAACCAGGCGTCGTGGGGCACGATGGACGACGAGGTGCGCTGGTACAAGGGACCGCCGTCGCTCGCGCTCACCGAACACTGGAACTACGCGGACGACGGCAAGGACTTCTTCGGCGGCTACTGCTGGATGAGCCAGGGGCCGCTGCCGATCGAATGGGCGAGAAAGCTCGCCGCGCGCGGGCTATGGGGCGACGCGCTGAAGCGCGAGATGGCGCGCTACAACTTCCAGGCTGGATTGAAGATCGTCGGCGAGACGCTGCCGCGCGCCGACAACTGTGTGACGCTCGCCGACGAGCGCGACGCGTTCGGGCTGCCGGTCGCGCGCGTCACCTATGCATACGACGACAACGACCGCAGGATGATCCGTCACGCGTTCGCGCAGATGGACCGCTCGCTGGAAGCCGCCGGCGCGCGCGACATCTGGCACGAGGACGACGACACCTGCCATCTCGCGGGCACCGCGCGGATGGGCAGCGATCCGGCCACGAGCGTCGTCGATGCCGACTGCCGCAGCTGGGACATCCCGAACCTGTGGATCTGCGACGGCTCGGTGTTTCCGACCGTCGGCGGCGTGAACCCGTCGCTGACGATCCAGGCGATCGCGTGCCGCACCGCCGATCGCATCCGCACGCTGGTGGCGCGCGGCGACGCGCATGCGCGTGCGCGCTGGCGATGAGCGCCGCCGCCGCTCGTTCAACCCTTCGTCGAGGAGCCGACTTATGCATGCAGCCATTCTCCGCAGCACCCGCCCGATCTGGCAGCGCGCCGCCTGCGCGCTGCTGGCCGTGTCCGCCGTCGCGTCGCCGGCATGGGGCCAGTTGCGTCCGCCCGCTTCGGCGACGACGCCCGATTCGTCGACGGCCGCCTACAAGCGCGCCGACCGCAAGATGATGGACGCGATGGAAGGCGCGCCCTACACCGGCGACGCCGATCGCGATTTCGTGTCGCACATGGCCCCGCACCACCAGGGCGCGATCGACATGGCGCAGGTCGAGCTGAAATACGGCAAGGACCCGACGCTGCGCAAGCTCGCGAGCCGGATCATCGCCGCGCAGCGCGACGAGATCGCGCTGATGGAACGCTGGCAGAAGGAACACGGCGCGACGCGCTGATCGCCACCGCGCCGCGGCGGCGCGGCGGCACTCGCGCGGCGCGCGCGCCCGTCGCCGCGGCATCGCGCTGGCTCGCTGCCGCGCATCGAGACCGGGGGAAGCACCGCATGGAAATCGATGCATTGCTGTTGTCGCGCTTCCAGTTCGCCTGGGTGATCGCGCTGCATATCCTGTTGCCCGCGTTCACCGTCGGGCTGTCGTGCTTCATCGCGACGCTCGAGGTGCTGCGCTGGGCCACCGGGCGCGACGTCTATGCGCGGCTGTCGACGTTCTGGCTGCGGATCTTCGCGGTGTCGTTCGGAATGGGCGTCGTGTCCGGCATCGTGATGCCGTTCCAGTTCGGCACGAACTGGAGCCGGTTCGTCGCGGCGACGTCGAACGTCGTCGGCGGCTTCATGGCGTACGAGGTGCTGACCGCGTTCTTTCTCGAATCGGCGTTTCTCGGCGTGCTGCTGTTCGGCCGCTCGCGCGTGCCGCAGTGGGCGCATGCGCTGTCCGCGGTGATGGTCGCGCTCGGCACGTTGCTGTCGTCGTTCTGGATTCTCGCCGTGAACAGCTGGATGCAGACGCCGACCGGCTACCGGCTCGTCGACGGCCGCTTTTATCCGGACAGCCTGTTGTCGGTGCTGCTGAGCCCGTCGTTTCCGTATCGTCTCGCGCATACCGTCACCGCGTTCCTCGTGACGACCGCGTTCGTCGTGCTCGGCGTCGGCGCGCATTACCTGCTGCAGCGGCGCGCGCCCGACGAAAGCCGCGTGATGGTGAAGATGGCGCTGCTGTTTCTCGCGATCATGGTGCCGGTGCAGATCGTGCTCGGCGACGCGCACGGCTTGAACACGCTCGAGCATCAGCCGACCAAGCTCGCGGCGATGGAAGGGCTGTGGGACACCGGCCGCGGCGTGCCCGCGACGCTGTTCGCGCTGCCGGACGAAGCGAGCGAAACCAATCGCTTCGAGGTGTCGATTCCGAAGCTCGGCAGCCTGTACCTGACGCACGACTGGAACGGCCTCGTGCACGGGCTCAAGGACTGGCCGCGCGATCGTCGCCCGCCGGTGGCGGTCGTGTTCTTCGCGTTCCATCTGATGGTCGGGCTCGGCGTCGTGATGCTTGCCATCATCGTGCGCGGGCTCACGCTGCTGCGCGGCGGCCGGCTGTACGAGCGGCGCGGCTGGCTGGGCGCATGCCGGGCGGCGATCCCGATCGGCTTCGTCGCGGTGCTGGCCGGATGGACCACGACCGAAGCCGGCCGGCAGCCGTGGACGGTGTACGGGCTGATGCGCACCGCCGATTCGGTCACGCCGTCGCTGACGACCGCTGACGTCGCGCTGTCGCTCGCGCTCTACGTGGTCAGCTACATCGTGATTTTCGGCTCGGGCTTCGTGCTGCTGCGCAGGCTCGTGCGCATCGGGCCGAGCGCGCCGGTCCGCGCGCATGCGGCGGCGCCCGAAGACGATGCGTCCGCGCGCGCCGCGCGCCCGCTGTCGGCCGTGTCGGGCAGCGGCGCCGCGCAACAGGAGGCGAACCATGACAGGGCTTGACCTCGTACCGTTGTGGGCCGGCGTGCTCGCGTTGTCGGTGCTGATGTACGTGCTGCTCGACGGCTTCGATCTCGGCGTCGGGATGCTGTTCTTCTGGCGCACCGACGAAGCCGAGCGCGACGTGATGATCGCGTCGGTGTCGCCGGTGTGGGACTTCAACGAGACGTGGCTGGTGCTCGGCGGCACGCTGCTGCTCGCGGCGTTCCCCGGCGCGTTTTCGGTGGTCGTGCCGGGCGTCTACTTTCCGGTGCTGCTGATGCTGCTCGGGCTGCTGTTTCGCGGTGTCGCGTTCGAGTTTCGCGGCGTGACGGGCGCGCGCAAGCGGCTCTGGAGCGGCGCGTTCGCGTACGGCTCGCTGGTGGCGACCGCCGCGCAGGGCGCGGTGCTCGGGATGTTCGTGCAGGGCTTCAAGGTCGTCGACGGGCGCTTCGCCGGCACCAGCTGGGACTGGGTCGCGCCGTTCCCGCTGCTCACCGCGGCCGGCCTCGTGGCCGGTTATCTGCTGCTCGGCTCCACGTGGCTCGTGATGAAGGGCGAAGGGCCGTTGCGGGCGGCCGCGCAGCGCAGCGCGCGCCATGCGCTCGTCGGCGTGATCGTGTTCATCGTCGTGGTCAGCGTCTGGACGCCGCTCGCCGATCGCGGCATCGCCGCGCGCTGGTTCGCGTGGCCGAACCTGCTGGTGTTCTCGCCGGTGCCGGTGCTGACCGCGTGGCTTGCGTGGCTCGCCGCGCGCGCGTTGCGGCGCGGCCGCGACGTGCTGCCGTTCGTCGCGTCGATCGGGCTGTTCTTTCTCGGCTTCTCGGGGCTGACCATCAGCCTGTGGCCGCACGTCGCGCCGCCGTCGGTGACGTTGTGGTCGGCCGCGTCGGCGCAGGTGTCGCAGGAATTTCTGATGATCGGCACCGCGTTCATGCTGCCCGTGCTGCTGCTGTACGTGTGCTGGTCGTACTGGGTGTTTCGCGGCAAGGTGCGCGGCGACGTCGGCTATGAGCACATGTGACCGTAATGAACCGGGGGCGCGCGATGGGGCGTGATGCGGGCAAGGCGGGGCCGACGATCGACAGCATCGCGAGCTACATCACCGCGCTCGGCGCGGCGCGGGACGGGACGCCGTCGCGGCTGTTTCGCGGGCAATGCAACGCCGGCTGGCCGCTCGTGCCGAGCATCGCGCGCCAGTGCGCGTCGCCCGACCTCGAGGCGCGGATGCTCGACGAGTTCACGCGGCGCGCGCTGCCGCATCTCGATCCTGCGCCGAACCTCGACGCCTGCGACTGGCTCGCGCTCGCGCAGCAGCACGGGATGCGCACGCGACTGCTCGACTGGTCGGGCAACGCGCTGGCCGCGCTGTGGTTCGCGGTCAGGACCGCCAACGGCACGGGCGGCGACGGCGCGGTGTGGTGCCTGTCGCACGACGCCGACGACATCGCGACGGCCGCCGAGCGGCGCGCGCCGCTGGCGGTGACGCGCACCACGGTATTCCGGCCGCGTCACGTGATGCCGCGCATCACCGCGCAGGACGGCTGGTTCACGATCCATCGCTACGACGCCGACGCGCGGTGCTGCACGCCGCTCGACGAAGATCGGGCGCTTGCCGGGCGCCTCACGCGGATCGTCGTGCCCGGCGAATGCTTCGCCGCGATCCGGCGCGAGCTGGCGGGCGTGGGCGTGAGCATCGGGACGATCTTTCCGGACCTCGACGGCATCGCGCAACTAACGGACATTCGCTTCTTTCCCGCCGATGAGGATACGCATGCGCCGCGGTGAGGGGGACGCGCGGGGCAGGAGGGCGTGCAG
>NZ_PQMX01000101.1:0-17303 GCF_004368385.1 Burkholderia sp. B10
GCACCGCACCATCGAAATGCCCCGTCCCCGCCTTGACTTTCGCTCGCCCCAATACGATCATTCGCTCACACGTAGAGCAAATGATCGTATTCGACAGCGCGGATCGCCGGCTTCCCTGCCAGGCCGGCATCCGATCGCGACAGGAGACACCGGATGACCGCATCGCCTTCCGAGCACCCGCCCGTGCTGCTGCATATCGGCGCAGGCTCGTTCCATCGCGCGCACCAGGCGTGGTATCTGCACCGCGTGAACGCGGCCGTGCCGGCCGGCGAGCGCTGGACGCTGACCGTCGGTAACATCCGCGACGACATGCGCGCGACGATGGACGCGCTCGCCGCCCAGCACGGCGCCTACACGCTCGAAACCGTCACGCCGCAAGGCGAGCGCGCGTACGAGACGATCCGCGCGATCTCGCGCGTGCTGCCGTGGTCGCCCGATCTGGCCGCGCTGATCGATGCCGGCGCCGATCCGGCGTGCCGGATCGTGTCGTTCACGGTCACCGAAGGCGGCTACTACCTCGACGAGCACAACCGCCTCGACCTCGCGAACGCCGATCTCGCAGCCGATCTGCAAGGCGCGCGCACGACGCTCTACGGCGCGCTCGCCGCGCTGCTGGCCGAACGCGTCGCGCGCGGCGCGGGCCCGCTCACGCTGCAGAGCTGCGACAACCTGCGCAACAACGGCGCGCGCTTTCGCGCCGGGATGCGCGCGTTCCTCGAGCAGCGTGGCGAAACCGCGCTGCTCGCGTGGTTCGATGCGCACGTGGCGACGCCGAGCGCGATGGTCGATCGCATCACGCCGCGCCCGACCCCGGACGTGCGCGAACGCGTGCGCGCGGCGACCGGCATCGACGACGCCTGCCCCGTGATGGCCGAATCCTTCATCCAGTGGGTGATCGAGGACCGCTTCGCGGCCGGCCGCCCGCGCTGGGAGCTGGCCGGCGCGGAGCTGGTGGACGACGTGCACCCGTACGAAGAAGCGAAGATCCGCATCCTGAACGCGACCCACAGCTGCATCGCGTGGGCCGGCACGCTCGCGGGCCACACGTATATCCACGAAGGCACGCACGACGCCGGGATCCGCCGCTTCGCGCACGACTACGTGACGCAGGACGTGATCCCGTGCCTCACGCCGAGTCCGCTCGACCTCGAACGCTACCGCGACGTCGTGCTCGAGCGCTTCGGCAACCCGTACGTGCTCGACACCAACCAGCGCGTCGCGGCCGACGGCTTCTCGAAGATCCCCGGCTTCATCGCGCCGACGCTCGCCGAATCGTTCGCGCGCGGCGCCGCGCCGATCGCCACCGCGGTGCTGCCCGCGCTGTTCCTGCGCTTTCTGGAGCGCTGGGCGCGCGGCCGGCTGCCGTATGCCTACCAGGACGGCGTGATGGACGAAGGCGCCGCGCGCGCGATCGTCGCCGCCGACGACCCGGTGCTCGCCCTGTGCGCATCGCGCGCGCTGTGGGGCACGCTCGCCGGCAACGCGGCGCTGCTCGACGCGTTGCGCACCGCGCTCGCGCGCGTGGACGCATGGCTCGCGCAGCGCTGAGCGCGCCCCGCGCCGCCTCGGCCGCGGTCGCCCGCGGCAGCACGCCAGCACCCGCGCATTCGGGCGAACCTGCGTTGGCATGCACGCATGCGTGCGGCTAAAGTAGCGGCTCCTCACTGACGGAGCGGATCGCTCATGTATCTCGGCATCGACCTCGGCACCTCGGAAGTGAAGGTGCTGCTGCTCGCCCCGGACGGCACCGTGGTCGGCACCGCCGGCACGCCGTTCAGCGTGTCGCGGCCGCATCCGCGCTGGGCGGAACAGCATCCCGACGACTGGTGGCAGGGCACGCTGGCCGCGCTCGCGGCGCTGCGCGCGCAGCACCGCGAAGCGTTCGCGCAGGTGCGCGGGATCGGCCTGTCGGGCCAGATGCACGGCGCGGTGCTGCTCGGTCGCGACGACCGCGTGCTGCGCCCCGCGATCCTGTGGAACGACATGCGCAGCGCCGACGAATGCGCGCTGCTCACCGAGCGCGCGCCCGACCTGCACACCCTCGCCGGCAACCTCGCGATGCCCGGCTTCACCGCGCCGAAGCTGCTGTGGGTCGCGAAGCACGAACCCGACGTGTTCGCCGCGACGGCCTGCGTGCTGATGCCGAAGGACTACCTGCGCTTCCGTCTGACCGGCGCGAAGGTGTCCGACCCATCGGATGCGGCCGGCACGCTGTGGCTCGACGTCGCGCGCCGCGACTGGTCCGACGCGCTGCTCGCCGCCTGCGACATGACGCGCGCGCAGATGCCGCGCATCGTCGAAGGCAACGCGCCGTCGGGCACGCTGCGCGCGGACGTCGCGCGCGAGCTGGGGCTGTCCGAAGCGGTCGTCGTCGCGGGCGGCGGTGGCGACAACGCGACCAGCGCGCTCGGCATCGGCGCGATCCACGCGGGCGACGGCTTCGTGTCGCTCGGCACGTCGGGCGTGCTGAGCGTCGTCGGCGACCGCTTCATGCCGAATCCGGCGTCGGCCGTGCACGCGTTCTGCCATGCGATCCCCGACCGCTGGCAACTGATGAGCGTCGTGCTGTCCGCGGCGAGCTGCCTGCGCTGGGTCTGCAAGCTGACCGGCACCGACGAGCCCGCGCTGCTCGCCGAGATCGAGGCGCTCGACGTGGACGCGCTCGCGACGGCGCCGCTGTTTCTGCCCTACCTGTCCGGCGAACGGACGCCGCACAACGATCCGTATGCGCAAGGCGTGTTCTTCGGGATGACGCATGCGACCGAGCGCGCGCATCTCGGCTACGCGGTGCTCGAAGGCGTGACGCTCGGCCTCGCCGACGGCCTCGACGCGCTGCACGCGGCCGGCGTCGAAACCGACCGGCTGTCGCTGATCGGCGGCGGCGCGCGCAGCGCGTTCTGGGCGCAGCTGATCGCCGACGCGCTGAACGTGCGCACCCGCCGGCACGGCGGCGGCGAAACCGGTGCGGCGCTGGGCGCCGCGCGGCTCGGCTGGCTCGCCGTCGGCGGCGATCCGCAGACGGTGTTGACCAAGCCGCCGGTGCGCGCCGAATACACGCCCGACGCCGCGCGCCATGCGCTGCTGCGCGAGCGCCTCGACGCGTTCCGCGCGCTGTATCGCCACGTGCGTCCGCTGTACGAGCCGTCGCGCGCGCGGCTCGCGTGAGCGCCGCGGTGGCGCGCCCGGCATGCGTTACAGTGGATGCCGCCGCGCCGCCCGACGGCCTGCCCAGATCCGAACCGAATCGCTATCGTGTCCAAGTCCTCAGAAAAACTCGATCTCGCCACGCGCGCCGCGTGGCTCTACTACGTCGCCGGCGACACGCAGAACGAAATCGCCGAGAAGCTGCAGGTGTCGCGCCCGGTCGCGCAGCGGCTGGTCGCGTTCGCGGTCGAGAAGAACCTGATCCGCGTGCGCGTCGATCACCAGCTCGCCGACTGCCTGGACCTCGGCGCGCAGCTGTCGAAACGCTACGGGCTCACGATGTGCGAAGTCGTGCCGGTCGATGCGGATGCGCCCGAGGCGATCGACCGCAAGCTCGCGGTCGCCGGCGCGCAGGTGATGGAGCGGTATCTGAACGAGACGCGGCCGATGGTGATCGCCGTCAGCAGCGGCCGCACGCTGAAGGCGGCCGTCGCGCAGATCGCGCAGATCGACCGGCCGCAGCACCGGCTCGTGTCGATGGTCGGCGCGATCGCCGCCGACGGCTCGTCGAACCGCTACGACGTCGCGCAGTACATCTCCGAGAAGACTGGCAGCAAACACTTCCTGCTGCCGGCGCCGCTGTTCGCCGACAGCGATGCCGAGCGCGCGCAATGGTGCAATCACCGGCTGTACCGGATCGTCGACGCGCTGTCGGCGCAGGCCGACGTCGCGTTCGTCGGCGTCGGCAACCTCGGCCCGCACTGCCCGCTCTACGAGGACGGCTTCATCACCGAACAGGAACGCGACGAGATGACCGCGCGCGGCGCGGTGGCCGAACTGCTCGGCGTGCCGATCGATGCGCAGGGCAAGCTGGTCGACGTGTCGACCAGCGCGCGCGTGACGAGCGTCGCGCTCGACACGCCGCCGAAGCGCCCGACGATCGCGTTCGCGGGCGGCACGAAGAAGCGCGACGCGGTGATCGCGGCGCTGCGCGGCGGCTGGCTGTCGGGGCTCGTCACCGACGAGAGCTGCGCGCGGGCGGCGCTCGACGCGTGATGGGCGGCGGCCATCGCGACCGCTTCGTGATTTCAGGCGATCGCTAGCGAAGCATGGGGTGAACGAGCGCGCGCTCGGCCGTCGTCGTTGCGCGATGCGTGCGCATCGTCGGCCGATGTGCGTCGCGGATCGTTGCTGCTAGGCGCGCCGCCGTGCAATACAACCTCGCCAACAGCCCCGCCCCAAGCCCCCGCACCCGCTCACGCCGCCTTCGCATGCGCGGCCAGGCGCCGGAACGCGTGCCCCTGTTCGTCGAACAGATGGCAATGCCCGGCCTGCGCATGCAGATGCAGCGACTCGCCGCTGCGGTACGTATCGAGCGGCGGAATGCGCGCGATCAGCCCGTCCGGCGCGACCGGCGACTCCGCATACAGATACGCAGCGTCGCCGAGCGATTCGACGGCCATCGTCCGCGCTGCCACGCCGTCGGCCGCGTCGCCCACCAGCAGATGCTCGGGCCGCACGCCGACCGTCACGGCCGCGCCGCGCTGCAGTCCCGCCGCATCGACGGCGACGCGCTGCGTCGCGCCGCTGTCGAACCGCACCAGCACGCCGCCCGCATCGGCCGACTCGACCGTGCCCTTCAGGAAATTCATCTTCGGCGAGCCGATGAAGCCCGCGACGAACTGGTTCGACGGCGCGTGATACAGCTCGTTCGGCGTGCCGACCTGCTGCACCGCGCCGCCCGACAGCACGACGATCTTGTCGGCGAGCGTCATCGCCTCGACCTGATCGTGCGTCACGTAGATCATCGTGGTCTTCAGCTCGTCGTGCAGCCGCGCGAACTCCAGCCGCATCTTCACGCGCAGCGCGGCGTCGAGGTTCGACAACGGCTCGTCGAACAGGAACACCTTCGGCTTGCGCGTGATCGCGCGGCCGATCGCGACGCGCTGCCGCTGGCCGCCCGACAGCTGCTTCGGCTTGCGGTCGAGCAAGTGATCGATGTGCAGGATCTTCGCGGCCTGCTTCACGGCCTGGTCGATCTCCGGCTTCTTCGCGCCGGCGAGCTTCAGCCCGAACGCCATGTTGTCGTACAGCGTCATGTGCGGATACAGCGCGTACGACTGGAACACCATCGCGATGCCGCGCTTCGCGCTCGGCACGTCGTTGACCTTCGCGCCGTCGATCAGCAGCTCGCCGCTCGAGATGTCCTCGAGCCCGGCGATCATCCGCATCAGCGTGGATTTGCCGCAGCCGCTCGGCCCGACGAACACGACGAATTCGCCGTCGGCGATGTCGAGGTTCACGTTGCGCAGCACTTCGGTGTCGTCGTAGCGCTTCGCGATGTTGCGCAGGTGCACGCTTGCCATGATCTGTCTCCGTTCGTTCGTGATGCGCCGCGTTCGCCGCGGCGCGCAATCGTTGCTAGTTCGGCAGCACGGCGCCCGTCGCCTGCCAGCGCGCGACGTAGCCGGGCAGCTCGTGCATGTCGTCGAATACGTGGCGCGCGCCGATCCCGCGCAGCGCGTCGATCTGCGCGGCCGACGCGTGGCCGCCGCCGACGAAGCCGAGCACGGTCATGCCCGCCGCCGCCGCCGCGGTGATGCCCGTCGCGCTGTCCTCGACGACGAGGCATTGCGCGGGCGCGACGCCGAGCGTGCGCGCGGCCGCGAGATAGACGTCGGGCGCGGGCTTCGGCCGCGCGACCGCGTCCGCGCAGAACAGCCGGTCGCCGAAGAAGCGCGTGAGCCCGGTACGCGCGAGCGCCGCCTCGACGTACGCGCGATAGCTGTTGCTCGCGCACGCGGTGGTCAGCGCGATCTCGGCCAGCGCGGAATCGATGCCGTCGACCATCGGCGCGTTGACGGCCGCCGCTTCGACCGCGCGCCGGATCGCTTCGACGTCGCCGTCCGTCAGCGCGCGGCCGAGCGCGCCGGCCGCACCGGCCAGCACGCGCTCGATGCGCAGGCCCAGCAGCGGCATCACGGCCGGCCGCGCGTCGACGCCGGGCCAGCGCGCCTCAAGCTCGCGCACGAGGACGTCGGCGGCGACGGCTTCGCTGTCGATCAGCACGCCGTCGCAATCGCAGATCAGCACGCTCGGTTCATGGCCGGCCGCCGTCATTTGACGGCCCCGAACGTGAGCCCGCGCACCAGCTGCTTCTGCGACAGCCAGCCGACGATCAGGATCGGCGCGACCGCGAGCAGCGAAGCGGCCGACAGCTTCGCCCAGAACAGGCCCTCGGGGCTCGAATACGACGCGATGAACACGGTGAGCGGCGCCGCGTTCGAGCTCGACAGGTTGATGCTCCAGAACGCCTCGTTCCACGACAGGATCACGAGCAGCAGCGCGGTCGACGCGAGGCCCGGCAGCGCCATCGGCATCAGCAGGTAGACGATCTCCTGCCACGTCGACGCGCCGTCGATGCGGCCCGCTTCGAGGATGTCCTTCGGGATCTCGTTGAAGTACGTGAAGGTCATCCACACGGCGATCGGCAGGTTGATCAGCGTGTAGACGATCACGAGGCCCGACACGGTATCGAGCAGCCCCGCGTTCTTCCACAGCAGATAGATCGGCACCAGCACGCCGACCGACGGCATCATCTTGGTCGACAGCATCCACAGCAGCACCTTCTGCGTGCGGCGGTTCGGGAAGAACGCCATCGCATACGCGGCCGGCACCGCGAGCAGCAGCGAGATCACGGTGACGCCGGCCGAGATCAGCACCGAGTTCCACGCGAACGCGAAGTAGTCGCTGCGCGCGAACACCTCGCGGAAGCTGTCGAGCGTCGGCACGAACAGCAGCGTCGACGCATACGCCTGCTGCTCGGTCTTGAACGCGGTGATCGCCATCCAGAAGATCGGGAAGAACAGCAGCAGCGCGATCAGCCACGCGAGCGCGCCGGGCAGCGCGCGGCGCACGAGCGCGAACGGGGCCGGCGCAGGCCGGCTTGCGAAAGTCAGGTCGCTCATTTCTCGTACTCCCCTTTCAGGTTGCGCGCGAGCATCCGCACCAGGAAGAACGACACGACGTTCGCGACCACGACGGCGATGATCCCGCCCGCGGACGCGAGGCCGACGTCGAACTGCTGCAGGCCGAGCGCATAGATCAGGTACGACAGGTTGGTGGTCGCGTTGCCGGGGCCGCCGCCCGTCGTCGTGTAGATCTCCGCGAAGATCGACAGCAGGAAGATGGTCTCCATCATCACGACCACCGCGATCGCGCGCTTCAGATGCGGCAGCGTGATGTAGAAGAACATCGCGATCGGGCCGGCGCCGTCGATGCGCGCGGCTTCCTTCTGCTCCTGGTCGAGCGACTGGATCGCCGTGAACAGGATCAGGAACGCGAACGGCAGCCACTGCCACGCGACGATCGCGATCACCGCGGTGAGCGGGTAGTCGGCGAACCAGTCGACCGGCGTCATCCCGAGCGCGCGCATCGCGTTCGCGACGAGCCCGTACACCGGATGCAGGATCATGTTCTTCCAGATCAGCGCGGCGACCGTCGGCATCACGAAGAACGGCGCGATCGCGAGCAGCCGCGCAACGCCCTGCCCGTAGAACTTGCGGTCGAACAGCACGGCCATCAGCACGCCGCCGACCACGGTGATCGCGAGCACCGCGCCGATCAGCACGAGCGTGTGCCAGATCGCCGGCAGGAACGACGGATCGGTCGCGAGAAAGCGGTAGTTGTCGAAGCCGGCGAAGCCCTTCACGTCCGGGTTCAGCAGGTTGTAGCGCGAGAACGAATACCAGATCGTCATCGCGAGCGGGATCGACATCCACAGCAGCAGCACCGCGACGGACGGCGACACGAGCCAGCTCGCGCCGCCGCGCGCGCGGCGCGGCGCACCGGGCGGCGTCGCCGCGTCGCCGACCGACGGCGCGTGGCTCAGGGGAAGACGTAGATGACGCATGATCGGATTCCTCCGGTTGATGCGCGGGCAGATGAGGCCTGCCCGCGCTTGCGCTGCGCCGGGCCGCGGCGCACGCGACGTGCGCGCCACGGCGCGGCGCGAGCGGCCTGCGTTACTTCCGGTAGCCGGCCTGGCGCACCGCGCGGTCGGCCGCCGCCTGGCCGGCCGCGAGCGCCTGGTCGACCGACATCTGCCCGGCGACCGCACCGGCGATCGCCTGCCCGACCACCGTGCCGAACGACTGGAATTCAGGGATCCCGACGTACTGCACGCCCGTGTACGGCACCTTCTTCAGCGACGGATCGTTCGGGTCGGCCGTCTCGATCGCCTTCAGCACGAACTCCGAGAACGGCGCGGCGGCCTTGTACTCGGCGCGCTGGTACGTCGACGTGCGCGTGCCCGGCGGCACCGACGCCCAGCCTTCGTCCTTGCCGACCATCTCGATGTACTGCTTCGACGTCGCCCACGCGATGAACTTGCGCGCGGCGTCCTGCTGCTTCGACGTCTTCGGGACCGCGAGCGCCCACGCCCACAGCCAGTGCGAGCCCTTCGGCGTGACGGCGACCGGCGCGGCCGCGAAGCCGATCTTGTCGGCGACCTGCGACTGCTGCTTGTTGTAGAGCATCCCGGCCGCGACCGTCGCGTCGATCCACATCGCGCACTTGCCCGACGCGGTCAGCGTCAGGTTTTCGTTGAAGCCGTTCGAGCTCGCTCCCGGCGGGCCGTCCTTCTTCAGCAGGTTCACGTAGAAGCCGATCGCCTTCTTCCATTCGGGCGACGTGAGCTGCGCGTTCCAGTTCTCGTCGAACCAGCGCCCGCCGAACGTGTTCACGACCGTCGACACGTACGCCATGTTCTCGCCCCAGCCGGCCTTGCCGCGCAGGCAGATCCCGTAGATGCCCTTCGACTTGTCGGTGAGCTTGTCGGCGAACTCGGCGACCTGGTCGTAGGTCGGCTGATCGGGCATCTTGAGCCCCTTCGCCGCGAACAGGTCCTTGCGGTAGAACGTCATCGAGCTTTCGACGTAGAACGGCAGCGCGTACAGCTGGCCGTTGTACGACAGGCTGTCGCGCGCGGTCTTCACGATGTCGTTGAGGTCGTAGTCGGCGGGCAGCCCGGTCATCGGCGCGAGCCAGCCGCGCTTGCCCCACTGCGGCGTCTCGTAGGTGCCGATCGCCATCACGTCGAACTGGCCGCTGCCGGTCGTGATGTCGGTGGTCGCGCGCTGGCGCAGCACGTTCTCCTCGAGGATCACCCAGTTCAGCTTGATGTCCGGGTTCGCCTTCTCGAACGCCGGCGACAGCTTCTTCAACTCGATCATGTCCGGGTTGTTCAGCGTCGCGATCGTCAGCGTGCCGGCCCACGCGGCGCACGCAGCCGTCGCGAGCGCGGCTCCGGCGAAGCAGCGTACGGCGGCATCGAGCGTCTTTCGTTGCATGGCATGTCTCCTGTGATTGTTCGAACTGTCGTCGGTGGTGCGTGTTGCGTGTTGCGTGTTGCGTTGGTGGTGCGTGTTGCTGTATCCGTCGTGCTGCGCTTCGTTCGCAGCCGGTCACACCGGCCGCTGCATCCCGCACGCACGCGCATAGTGCGCGATCACGTCGCGGATCCGGTGGCGCACCCACGCGCGCGGCGCCTTCGCGAGCACGCCCGCGCGGCACGCCGCGTACACGTCCGGCAGCCACTGCGCGACGAGCGTCTCGGGCACCGGCTGGCGCGCGAGGTTGTCGAACAGCTGCTCGACCGCCGCCGCGACGGCCGGCTGCAGCCAGTAATAGCGGATCCGGTCGCTGTAGCCGAACTGACGCGCGAGCCGCTGCTCGGCCTCGTCGCCGCGGTAGTACGGCGCCCAGTGTTCGGGCTGCGCGCGCATCGCCGCGTCGACCACGTCGCGCAGCCGCGAGCGCAGCGCAACGTCGCCGATCAGCGCGTCCTCGATGAAGCTGAGCGCGAACAGCGCCTCGCGCAGCGCGAAGGTCAGCGCGGGGCCGACCTTCAACACCGCGAAATGATCGCGCACGAGCGCGGCGAGCGCGTGCTCGGTCTGATAGTCGGTCGAATGCGCTTCGAACACGAGGCGCGGCACGCGCAGGATGCTCGCGCCGAGCGCCGCGGCCTTCGCGCTGTCGTAGTCGAGCACGTGGCGATCGTCGAAGTCGACGCCCGGCTGCGCGACGACCGCGACCACGCGCGTCCATGCGTCGTCGAGCCCGGCCGCCGCGAACGCGCTGCGATGCGCATCGAGCGTCGCGCCGATGCTGTCGCTGCGCGTGACGGCGATGCGTGCGATGGCCGCGCCGTCGGCCGACACTTCGCCGCCGGGCGTCGGCACTTCGGTGCCGATCACGTAGACCGGCGCGAGCCCGGCGCGCGACGCAGCGCTCTCGGCCGCGCGGCACAGCTGCGCCGCGCGCGCGGCGATCGTGCGATCGTCGAGCCGCGCCGGATCGTCCGCGCACGCCATGCTCGCATCGAGGTGGATCTTCTCGAACCCGGCTTCGACGTACGCGGCGACCATCGCGGCCGCCTCGCGCATCGCGTCGGCCGCGCGGCGGTGCCGCCACGGATTCGGCCCGAGATGATCGCCGCCGAGCACCAGCGCCGACGGCGCGAGCCCGCAGCGTTGCGCGATCGCGTCGACGTCGCGCCGGAAATCGGCCGGCGTCATCCCCGTATAGCCGCCGACGTGGTTCACCTGGTTGCAGGTCGCCTCGATCAGCAGCGGCGAGCCGTCCGCGCGCGCGGCCTCGCACGCGGCCTCGAGCACGAGCCGGTGCGCGCTGCAGACCGAATAGATGCCGCGCTGCGCGCCGCCGCGATTCGCGTCGAAGATCATCCGCAGCACGGTGTGCGCGTGCGCGGTGCGCGGCGGCTCGACCGTGCTCGTCAGGCCGGGCATGCGACACCCCGCTCGGTCAGGAACCGCTCGATCTCGGCCGCGTCGCTGTTGCCCTCCATCGGGCCGCGCCGCGTGACCGCGATCGCGCCGGCCGCGTTGGCGCGGCGCAGCGCGGCGTCGGTCGGCATGCCGGCGACGAGGCCCGCGACCAGCGTGCCGCCGAAGCAGTCGCCGGCGCCGGTCGGATCGAGTTCGTCGACGGGCCACGCGGGCGCGTCGACGCGGCTCGTCCGGTCGAATGCGGCGCTGCCGGCCGCGCCGCGCTTGAGCACGACGCGCTCGAGCAGCGGATGCGTGGCGAGCAGCCCGGCGATCGCGCGCTCGGCCGGCTGCGGCCCGCAGAAGAACGGCAGATCGGCGTCGCTCGGCAGGAACAGATGGCAGGCGGCGAGCATCGCGTCGAGCGCCGCGCGCAGCGGCGGGAAGCTCAGCATCTCGGGCCGCACGTTCGGATCGAACGACACCTTCGCGCCCGCGCGCGCCGCCTCGATCACGCCGCGCTGCACCGCCGCGATCGCCGCCTCGCTCGTCAGCGACGAGCCCATCACGTGGAAGTAGCGGCAGCCGTCGAACATCGCGGCATCGACGTCGCCGGCGTCGATGCAGGCGGCCGCGCTGGTCGCCAGATTGAACACGAAGCTGCGCGAGCCGTCGTCCCGATACGCGACGAACGCGGTGCCGGTCGGGCGCTCGACGCGGCGGATGCGCGCGACGTCGACGCCGTCGCGCTCGAGCCGCGCGACGATCGCATCGCCGAACGCGTCGCGCCCGACGCAGCCCGCATAGGCGACGCGAGCGCCGAGCCGCGCGGCCTGGTCGGCGAAGATCGCCGGCGCGCCGCTCGGGAACGGGCCGGCGAACAGGCCCGGTGCGTCGAAGCCCTGACCGCGTTCGAGCGCGACGAATTCGGCGAGCAGTTCGCCGACGATCACGATCTCGGCCATCATGCAGGCCCTCGTGCGACGGCGGCCGCGTGCGGCGGCGGCGTCAGGCTGGCGCGTGCGAGCGGCGGCATGTCAGCTCATCCAGTTGCCGCCGTCGACGTTCAGCGTCTGGGCGGTGATGTAGTCGGCGTCGGCCGACGCGAGGAACAGCGCGGCGCCCGTCAGGTCGCCCGGCACGCCCATGCGGCCGAGCGGCACCGCTTCGCCGACGAGCCGCTTCTTCTCGCCGAGCGGGCGGTTTTCGTAGCGTGCGAAGAGCGCGTCGACCTGCTCCCACATCGGCGTGTCGACCACGCCCGGCGCGATGCCGTTCACGTTGATCCGGTGCGGCGCGAGCGCGAGCGCGGCCGATTGCGTATAGCTGATCACGGCCGCCTTGGTCGCGCAGTAGTGCGACACGAGCGCCTCGCCGCGACGCCCGGCCTGCGACGACATGTTGATGATCTTGCCGCCGCGGCCCTGCTCGACCATCCGCTGCGCGACGGCCTGCATCAGGAAGAACAGCCCTTTCACGTTGACCGCGAACAGCCGGTCGAACACGTCCCACGATTCGTCGAGGAGCGGACGCATGTCGAACAGCGCCGCGTTGTTGAACAGGATGTCGACGCCGCCGAAGCGCTCCACCGCGGTGGCGACGATGCGCTCGATGTCGTCACGCCGCGTGACGTCCGCCGTGACCGCCGCCGCGCGGCCCGGATGCGCTTCGATCAGCCGCGCGAGCGAGCCGCTGGCCGGCTTCAGATCCACCAGCACGCAGCGCGCGCCCTCGTCCAGATAGCGTTGCGCGACCGCCTCGCCGATGCCGCTTGCCGCGCCCGTCAGGATCGCGACCTTCTGTTCCAGTCTCACTGGGTGTCTCCGGTTCGTTCTGCTGCATGAAGGCCGCGAGGTGAGCGAACGCTCGCCAGCCGATCAATTGCTCTGTTTGTGGTCGAATGATCGGATACGCGATTCGCGCTGTCAAGGCGACGCGGCGGCTTTCGATGATGCGCTGCGGCACGCCGATGCGCGGCGGCGGCCGTCCATGCCCGTCCGGCAAAGGCGCGCGGGTTCGGTGCAGCGCGGCTGAGGCGGGGCGCGTGCGGCGGCGCGCATCGGCGACGCCGCAAGAGCGGTGCAAACCGGCGAGATACGTTATATCATCGCGGTACTCCGTCACCTTGCCTGCTTGCTGCCATGGCTACCTCAACGCCCATCGACGCCCGCCTGTCCCGGGCCGACGCATTCGCCGCCGAGCACGGGCTCGCGTGGACGCCGCTGCGCCGTCAGGTCTACGAACGCGTGCTGGCCGCGCAGCGGCCGATCGGCGCGTACGACCTGCTCGCGGAGCTCGAGCCGCAGCGCGGCCGCGTCCCGCCGACCACCGTCTATCGCGCGCTGGATTTCCTCGTCGAGCACGGCTTCATCCACCGGATCGAATCGAAGAACGCGTTCTTCGCGTGCTGCGAGATCGGCGTGCCGCACGAAGGCCAGTTCCTGATCTGCGATTCCTGCGGCGAAACCGTCGAAATTCCGGGCAGCGACCTCGCGAAGCAGCTGTCCGCGAGCGCGCCGGCGCACGGTTTCGAAGTCCATCACCAGGTCGTCGAGCTGAACGGCCTGTGCGGGCACTGCAAGGGCAAGCCCGCGTCACGCTGATCCCGCATCGGGCGGCGTGCAGCGCCGCCCCTTCCTACGAGGAGTTCCATGTTCATTGCCCTGAAGCGCGCGCCGCGGCGCGCCCGGTCGCTTGTCCGTCTGCTCGGTGTGGCCGCCGCCGCGCTGTCGATCGCCACGCCCGCGCTCGCACAGAGCGCGACCGTCAACGTCGTCGCCGCCGAAAATTTCTATGGCGACGTCGCGTCGCAGATCGGCGGCCGCCACGTCGCGGTCACGAGCATCCTCAGCAATCCCGACCAGGATCCGCACCTGTTCGAAGCGAGCCCGAAGACGGCGCGCGCGCTGCAGCACGCGCAGATCGTCATCTACAACGGCGCGAACTACGATCCGTGGATGGCCAAGCTGCTCGGTGCTTCGACGCAGGCGCGGCGCGCGACGATCGTCGTCGCCGATCTGGTCGGCAAGAAGGCCGGCGACAACCCGCACCTGTGGTACGCGCCGGCGACGATGCCGGCCGCCGCGCGTGCGCTCGCGGCCGAGCTCGGCCGCGCCGATCCGGCGCACAAGGCGGACTACGACGCGAACCTGCAGAAGTTCGTCGCGTCGCTGCAGCCGATCGACGCGAAGGTCGCCGCGCTGCGCGCGCAGTACCACGGCGTGCCGGTGACGGCCACCGAGCCGGTGTTCGGCTACATGTCGGATGCGATCGGCCTCGACATGCGCAACCAGCGCTTCCAGCTCGCGACGATGAACGACACCGAGGCGAGCGCGCAGGACGTGGCCGCGTTCGAGAACGACCTGCGCAAGCGGCAGGTGCGCGTGCTGATCTACAACAGCCAGGCCGAAGCGCCGATGACCAAGCGCCTGCTCAAGCTCGCGCGCGACGGCGGCGTGCCGACCGTGAGCGTCACCGAGACGCAGCCGGCCGGCAAGACGTTCCAGCAATGGATGGCCGGCCAGCTCGATGCGCTCGCGGCCGCGCTGGCCGCCGGCAAGCAATGATCGCGATCACGCCATGAACGCCACTCCCCCCGCACTCGCACTCGAGGGCGTCACGCTCGAACTCGGCGGACGCACGATCCTGCGCGACGTCAGCTTCTCGATCGAACCCGGCGAATTCGTCGGCGTGCTCGGCCCGAACGGCGCGGGCAAGACGACGCTGATGCGCGCGGTGCTCGGCCTCGTGCCGCTCAGCGGCGGCACGCTGTCGGTCGGCGGCGTGGCGCTCGCGCGCGGCAACGCGTCGATCGGCTACATGCCGCAGATCAGGAGCGGCCTCGCGAATCGCCGGATGCGCGGCTACGACTTCGTCGCGATGGCCGCCGACGGCCACCGCTGGGGGCTGCCGCATACCAGCGCCGCGACGCGGCGCGACGTCGACCGCGTGCTCGAGCTGGTCGGCGCGACCACGCTCGCGCGCCGGCCGCTGTCCGAGCTGTCGGGCGGCGAGCGGCAGCGGCTGCTGCTCGCGCAATGCCTGCTCGGCAATCCGAAGCTGCTGCTGCTCGACGAGCCGCTGATCAGCCTCGACCCGAACCATCAGCGCGGCGTCGTCGAACTGGTGCGCAACGTGCAGCGCGAGCTCGGCATCACCGTGCTGTTCTCCGCGCACGAACTGAATCCGCTGCTGAACGCGCTCGACCGCGTGCTGTATCTCGGCAACGGCGTCGCGGCGCTCGGCACCGTCGACGAGGTGATCACGAAGCCGGTGCTGTCGCGCCTGTACGGTTCGCCGATCGACGTGATGCGCGTGAACGGCAAGATCTTCGTGATGTCGGGCGACGTCGAGATCGAAAAGCACGACCATGAACACGAGCACGACGATGGCCACGCGCACGGCGGCGGCGCACATGCTCATCAACACCACGGACACGCTCATCCCGGGCATTCGCACGATGTTTGAATACGATTTCATGATCAACGCGTTCGCCGCGGCGGGGATCGTCGCGGTGCTCGCGGGCATCGTCGGCTACTTCCTCGTGCTGCGCGGACAAACCTTCGCGGGCCACGCGCTGTCGCACGTCGGCTTCACCGGCGCGACCGGCGCGGTGCTGCTCGGCATTTCGCCGATCTGGGGAATGGTCGGCTTCACGCTCGCGGCCGGCATCGGGATGGGCGCGCTCGGCGAACGGCTCGCGGGCCGCGACGTCGCGATCGGCGTGATCCTGTCGGGTGCGCTCGGCTTCGGCTTGCTGTTCCTGCATTTCTACACGTCGTTCGCGACGCAGGTCACCGCGCTGCTGTTCGGCAACGTGCTGGCGGTCAGCCGCGACACGCTCGCGGCGCTCGCCGGCATCGGCGCGGTGAGCCTCGTCGCGCTGGCGCTGATCGCGCGGCCGTTGCTGTTCGCGTCGCTGCAGCCGGAACTCGCCGAAGCGAAGGGCGTATCGCTGCGCACGGTGTCGGTGCTGTTCCTCGCGGTCTGTGCGCTGGCGGTGGCCGCGGCGACGCAGATCGTCGGCGTGCTGCTGGTGTTCACGCTGCTGGTCGGGCCGGCGGCGGCCGCGCAGAACCTGTCGACGCGGCTGTCGACCGGCGTGCTGCTCGCCGCGCTGTTCGCGCTGTTCGAAGCGTGGGTCGGCATCGCGCTCGCGTATTACACCGACTGGCCGACGAGCTTCTGGATCACGGCGCTGTCCGCGCTCGTGTACGGCGCGAGCCTGCTGCGACGGCATTGAGCGTCGCGCGACGAGGCGCGCAACGCCGGCTTGCCGTCGCGCATGCCGGCGTTTTCTTATGCGGCATGCGCGCGCGACGTGCGGCGCGCGCCGCAGGTCACGCAGCGGGGACGAAGCTCACGGATTCAGCACGCGCGCATGATGCGCGATGTGATCGGCGATGAACGTCGAGATGAAGTAGTAACCGTGATCGTAGCCGGGATGGCGGCGCAGCGTCAGCGGCTGACCGGCCTTCGCGCACGCGGCTTCGAACACGTCGGGGTTCAGCTGGTTCGCGAGGAACTGATCGGCCAGCCCCTGATCGATCAGGATGCCTTCGTCGAACTTCGGCGCATCCGCGCGCGCGACCAGTTCGCTCGCGTCATGCTGCTTCCACGCTTCGCGATCGGCGCCGAGATAGCCGGTGAACGCCTTCTCGCCCCACGGGCAACGCGACGGCGCGGCGATCGGCGCGAACGCCGACACCGACCGGTACAGGCCCGGATGACGCAGCGCGAGCGTCAGCGCGCCGTGACCGCCCATCGAATGGCCGAAGATCCCGAGCCGCGTGCCGTCGATCGGCAGCTCGGCCGCGACCAGCGCGCGCAGCTCGTCGGTCACGTACGACTCCATCCGGTAATGGGTCGACCACGGCGCCTGCGTCGCATCGACGTAGAAGCCCGCGCCGACGCCGAAATCCCACGCGTCGGTCTCGCCCGGCACGCCTGCGCCGCGCGGGCTCGTATCGGGCATCACGAGCGCCAGCCCGTACTGGGCCGCGTACTGCTGCGCGCCGGCCTTGATCGCGAAGGTCTCGTCGGTGCACGTGAGCCCGGCGAGGTAGAACAGCGCCGGCACGCGGCCGTGCGACGCCTGGCGCGGCAGGTACACCGAGAACTTCATCGGCAGGCCGATCGCCTTCGAATCGTGGCGATAGAAGCGTTGCTCGCCGCAGTGGCAAGCATGCGAAGAAATGAGTTCGAGCATGGGATTCCCTTCCGTTCAATACTGCGTGACCGGGCCAATCGATTCGCCCGCGTTCATCGGTTGAAGCCGTCGGCGGGCTTCGTGCGCGGTGGCGTGCGCGCGGGGCGGCGTCGACTGCAACTCCAACCGCAACGAGACCGCCCCGCCACCGCCCCGGCAAC
>NZ_PQMX01000102.1:0-17206 GCF_004368385.1 Burkholderia sp. B10
GGGCGGGGGCTTCAATGTATAGCGCGATGGTCTGGGTGCTCGCGGTCGCGATGCTGTGCGTGGCATCGGCATTGATGCTGTGGCGACATGCAGAAACCCGGCGCGTGCGAACGGACGCGAAGCGCTTCATCGACAGCCGGCTCGAACCGGGCGCGCGCGCGCCGGCGCAGCCGGCGGCGGCATCTGCCGGCGCGCGCACCGCGTCGCCGTCCGGTGTCGCGCGCGGCGCGATGGCCGAGGCCTTCTGGGTGCAGTGGTATGCGTCGGCCGCCGAGTACCTCGCCAATCTCGTGAACCGCGCGGGCATCGAAGGCGCTCGCGGCAAGGCGATCGGTGCGCTCGCCGTGCTGCTGGCGATCGCCGGGCTCGCGACCCATCGCGCCGGCGTGCTCGCCGGTCTGGCGGCGCTCGTGTGCGGCGGCGCGATGTTCGGCGTCTGGCTGGCATCGCGCATCCAGCGGCGACGGCTGAAGATCGTCCGGCAGATTCCGTCGTTCCTCGACGGCATCGTGCGGCTGGTGACGCTCGGCAACAGCGTGCCCGCGGCGTTCCAGGCGGCGCTGCTGACGAGCGAGGAACCGCTGCGCGGCTGTCTCGATCACGTGTCGAGGATGCTGCGCTCGGGCGTCGAGATCGATCGCGCGATGCTACATGTCGCGAAGGTCTACCGCACGAAGGAATTCGAGCTGCTCGGCTCGGTGCTGCGGCTGTCGGTGAAATACGGCGGACGCGCGGACGTGATGCTCGAGAGGATGGCCGTGTTCATGCGCGATCTCGAGCAGGCGGAGCGCGAGCTGACGGCGATGTCGGCGGAGACGCGGTTGTCGGCGTTCGTGCTCATGATGCTTCCGGTCGCGATCGGCAGTTTTGTCGTGATGACGAACCCGAGGTATCTGCAAGGGATGTGGAACGACCCGGGCGGACGCGTGCTGCTGACGCTCGCGTTCGTGATGCAGGTGGCGGGCAGTGTGTGGTTGTACCGGATGGCCCGGCTGAGGTGATGCGATGACGGCAACTCAAATCGGATCGATCGCGTTGGCGCTTGGCGCGCTCGGCGTCCTGCTGTTCGGCATGGCCGCGATGTTGCGCGCGAGCGCCGCGTCGCGTGCCGAGCGTGCGCTGAAGGATGCGCTCGAACACCGCATGGCGACGCTCGAGGCAGCCAAGCCGGGAAGCGCTGCGGCCGGCGATTCCGCCGGGAAACCGGACGCGCGCGTTCGGCAACGCGTCGAACGCATGCTTGGCTGGGTATCGGCGAACGGGATGCGCCTGCTCGACACCGGCTTCGGCAAGCATATCGTCGCGGACGAAGACCGTCGTCTGCTCGAGCAATGCGGCTACGTCGACGCCCGCACGCGCGGGCTGTTCCTGATGGCGCGACTCGCCTGCGGGATCGCCGTGCCCGTGCTGTTCGCGGTGTTCGCGAGCGGCCGGATGAAGGGCGGATACTGGACGATCGGCGTGTTCGCCGCATTCGCATTCGGCTTCATGCTGCCGAAGCTCTACGTGCGCCGCCGTGCCGCGGCTCGACGTCAGAGCGTGATCGACGAATTGCCGTTGCTGGTCGACATGCTGCGGCTGTTGCAGGGCGTCGGCTTGTCGCTCGATCAAAGCCTGCAGGTCGTGACGAACGATTTCCGCGGGATGATGCCGGTGCTCTCGTCGGAGGTCGGCATCGCGCAGCGCCATTTCGCGGCCGGCCGCACGCGCGAGCAGTCGATGCAGCGCTTGTCCGGCGGCTTCGACAACGAGGATTTGCGCGCGATCGCACGGCTGATGGTGCAGGTGGACAAGCACGGCGGCGCCGTTCAGGAACCGCTCAAGCAGTTCGGCGATCGATTGCGCGAGACGCGTCGCGCGATGCTGCGCGAACGAATCGGCCGATTGACCGTGAAGATGACCGGGGTGATGGTTCTGACGCTGCTGCCTGCGCTGCTGATCGTGACGGCCGGCCCCGGATTTCTGGCAGTGACGCACGCGCTGTCGGCGCACCATTGACGGTGGAAGGAAAGACGATGAAGCGGATCGGCAGGATGGCAAGGCTGGCCGGCATGGCGACGATGGCGTTGATGCTCGTTGCATGCGCGACCAAGGAGAGCGGATATGGTGTCGGCGCACAGACCGAACGTGCGGCGTTGATCCAGGCCGCGGACCAGAAGCAAGCGGTGCCCGATACGCCGGGCATGTATCTCGGCCTGATCCAGCGGATGCAGACACAAGGTTTGTATTACGCGTCGCTCGCGCATATCGACGCGTACGACAAAACGTACGGCGTATCGCCGGACACGATACTGCTGCGAGCGGATGCGCTGCGGATGACGGACCAGCCGGCCGCGAGTGCGGCAGCTTATGAGCAATTGCTGAAGACGCCGCTCGCCGCGCGCGGCTATCGCGGGCTCGGGCTGATCGCGGGCGCAGCCGGCGATTTCGGCCAGGCGGTGCAGGCGTTGACGCAGGCGTCCGAACTCGCGCCGACCGATGCGTCGCTGCTGTCCGATCTCGCGTACGCGAAATTGCGCAGCGGCGACATCGTCGGCGCGCGCGTGCCGCTGATGAAGGCCGCTGAACTGGATCAACGCAACCCCAAGATCGTCAGCAACCTCGCGCTGTATCTGGTTGCCGCGGGGCGCGCGCAGGACGCGCAGCGCTTGATGAACCAGCAGCGTTTGCCGGCCAATATCCGCAAGGACATCAGCAGCGATGCCGCGAGAGTGGCGGCCGCGGCGCGCGCGCAGCAGCGGGCGGTGGCAACGCCGCCGGTGGTATCGCGGCGTGCCGCGCCGATGTCGATCGCGCCGATGGCGAACAATCTCAGCTATGACCAGACCGCGCCGCTGCTGCAACGGTTTGCACAATGAACGGATACGCGGGGAACGACATGAAGCAGACATTTCACCGATACATGCGCGCGGGCCGCATCGCTCTGCTCGGCGCGATCGCCGGCATCGCGCTGGGTACCGTTGCCGCATACGGGCAGGTCGCTGCGCCGGGCGCATCGGAGGTGGGGCGCTCGACGCAGCAATGGCTGTCGCTGCAGCGGGACAACCGCGTGGCTGCGCCGACACAGCCGTTGCTCGGCGACGTTGCGACGCTGACGTACCAGCGCTATCTGGATTCCTTCAAGAACAAGATTCCCGAATCGATGAGTTCGCAGATGGGCTCCGCGGGCGGCATGTCGGGCGGCGGGCAGAGTGCGCAGTAAGCGAGACGACGATGCGCGGTGATCATCCATACGTGATTCGGCGGCCCAGCGCAGGTTGGATGGCGCGACGTCGGCAGCGCGGCTCGATTGCGGTCATCGGAGCGATCTGGGTGTTGGTCGCGCTCGTCGTGCTGGGGGCGATCGACGTCGGCAACCTGTATTTTCAGAAGCGGGACCTGCAGCGCGTCGCCGACATGGTCGCATTGGCGGCGGTTCAGCCGATGTCGAGCGATCCGGCCAGATGCCTGAGCGATGCGAAGAAGAACGTGGCGGTCAGCGCGGGCCTGAACGACAACGGTTATTCGGTCACGCTGATCGATGCCGCGGCGAACGCCACGCCGACGCCGGGCAACGACCAGATCGCCGTCAGCTGCGGCGCATGGGATACCGCGAATGCATACGTTACGCCGGCGCAGTCGGTCGCCAATGCGGCACGCGTGACGGTGTACCGGCAAGTGCAGTATTTCTTTCTCGGGCTGCTGAGCCAATTGAGTGGTCGAAAGGCCGTGTTGTCGGCCACTGCAACGGCACGTTCGTCGGCGATCGATACGTTCAGCGTCGCTGCGACGCTCGCGAGTCTCAATACGTCGTCTTCCGCGCTGCTCGATTCGTTGCTGACCGGCTTGCTGGGTGCTTCGGCCAACGTCAACGTCGGCCTGGCGAGCTATCAGTCGCTGGCCGTGGCCAACGTCACGCTGGCTCAATTGGCCAACGCCGCGCTGCAGCTCGGCCAGTCCGGCATGTCGAGTCCGCCCACGATCGGCCAGCTGCTGGGCCTCGATCTGACCGTATCCGATATTCTCAATCTCGCCGCGACGGCGGTCGGCAAGGATACGACGGTCGGCGTGGTGCTCACCACGTTGCGGGGCAGCGTCGGTGCGAGCGTCAATGTGTCGAAGATCGCGTTGGGCAGCCTCCTTCAATACTCCGGCAGTAACGCGGAGGCTGCGGCGAACGCCAGCATCAATGTGCTGCAGTTGCTGATCACGACGGCGGAGGTCGGCGCATACAACAGTGCATTGTCGGTATCGATCGGGCAAACCAGTTGCCCGGGCAACGCATTGTGTCCGCTGATCAGCGCGGTATCGGCGCTTGCGCGCGTCAACAGTCTGCAACTGCAGGTGCTGGCGCCGCCGTCGATCGGCATCGGCGAGGCAGGGCAGGTGAACGGCATCTGGCGCACGCAGGCGTCGCAGGCGGAGATCGGCATCTACGCCGATCTGCAGGTATTGTCGGACCCGCCGCCGCTGCAGATTCCGCCGTTGGTGCCGTTGCTGACGATCCAGCTTTCCGGGCCGCGTCTGCCGCTCTATATCATCGCGGGCGGCCCGGCGCGGGCCTGGTTGGCAAGTACCGATTGCCAGTCGGCGCCGGCCGCGAGCACCGCGACTTTCGGCGCCTTGCCGGGCGCGGCGATGATCTGCGCCGGACAGAATACCGGCGGCAAGCTGAACCTCAATGCGCCGAGCTGTGCGGCTTCGTCCGGCACGATTCCCGTCGCGAAGCTCTCGGCGTCTGGAATACTCGGCAACTTCACCGCGCTGCAAATCGCGCTGTCGGCGTCGAACCCCGTCGCGTATGTAGGCGGCAGCGCCAGCACGCCGATATACAGCGGGCCGCCGTTGCCGTCGACACCGGGCGCGTTGAATGCCGACCTGCCGTTGACCGGTACCGGCATCGTCTATCCGAACAATTCGCAATACTCGTTCTGCAATACCAAGCCGGGCAACGGCGCTTGCGCATCGTCGGCCTGGTCTCCGGGGCCCAACTGGACCACGTCGGCGACTGCCACCAACACGCTGGGCGTCCAGCTGACCAATGTGTTGAATGGCACCGCGCTGCAGCTCAACGTTCTGGGCCTCGATCTGTCGATTCTCACGCAGATTCTCCAACCGCTGACGGACCAACTCATCCCGTTGCTCGTCGGGCTTGTGAATCCGTTGCTCAACACGCTCGTGACGCCGCTGCTGTCCGCACTCGGACTGCAAGTCGGCCAATTGACCGTGATTCAGCACAGCCTGACATGCAACGCCCCGCAAATCGTCCATTGAAAGCAACAGCCATGAGAAACACGCCCGCAATCGCAGAACTCGACCTGTACGTCTGGGAAGGCAAGGCGGACATCGTCGACCGCGTTGCCCGCTGCATGGCGAGCTTCGACGTCGAGGTGATCCGTGCCGACAACGCGGAGATCTCGCCCGAGCGCGCCGCACTGCGGCCGTCGCTCGCGATCATCAGCGTGACGATGATCGAAACCGGTGCGGCGTTCCTGCGCGACTGGCAGGCCAACATCGGCATGCCCGTCGTGTGGGTCGGTGCGGCGCGCGATCACGATGCGTCGCAGTATCCGCCCGACTATTCGCACATCCTGCCGCTCGACTTCACCTGTGCCGAACTGCGCGGGATGGTCGGCAAGCTCGTCACGCAATTGCGCGCGCACGCGGCCGAAACGCTGCAGCCGTCCGAACTCGTCGCGCACTCGGAGTCGATGCAGGCGCTGCTGCACGAAGTCGATACCTTCGCCGACTGCGACACCAACGTGCTGCTGCACGGCGAAACCGGCGTCGGCAAGGAGCGCATCGCCCAGTTGCTGCACGAGAAGCATTCGCGTTACCGGCACGGCGAATTCGTGCCGGTGAACTGCGGCGCGATCCCCGACGGCCTGTTCGAATCGCTGTTCTTCGGCCATGCGAAGGGCTCGTTCACGGGTGCGGTTGTTGCGCATAAAGGCTACTTCGAGCAGGCGGCGGGCGGCACGCTGTTCCTCGACGAAGTCGGCGATCTGCCGTTGTATCAGCAGGTCAAGCTGCTGCGCGTGCTCGAGGACGGCGCGGTGCTGCGGGTCGGTGCGACGACGCCGGTCAAGGTCGATTTCCGCCTCGTCGCGGCCAGCAACAAGAAGTTGCCGCAACTCGTGAAGGACGGGCTGTTTCGCGCGGATCTGTACTATCGGCTCGCGGTGATCGAGCTGAGCATTCCGTCGCTCGAGGAGCGCGGCGCGGTCGACAAGATCGCGTTGTTCAAGTCGTTCGTCGCCGACGTGGTGGGCGAGGCGCGTCTCGCCGAACTGTCGGACCTGCCTTACTGGCTCGCCGACGCGGTCGCGGACAGCTATTTCCCGGGCAACGTGCGGGAATTGCGCAATCTGGCCGAGCGCGTCGGCGTGACGGTGCGGCAGACGGGCGGCTGGGATGCCGCGCGGCTGCAGCGGCTGATCGCGCACGCGCGCAATTCGGCGCAGCCGGTGCCGGCGGAGAGCGCGGCGGAAGTGTTCGTCGATCGCAGCAAGTGGGACATGAACGAACGCAGCCGCGTGATCGCCGCACTGGACGCCAACGGTTGGAGACGCCAGGACACCGCGCAGCAACTCGGCATCAGCCGAAAGGTGCTGTGGGAAAAGATGCGCAAGTACCAGATCTTCGACGAAGAGCCCGAGACTCGCGAAAGCGATTAATTAATGAGATAAAATCGCGCTCAATTACAACGACACGGGCGGGAATAAAAATTCATGAGCCACATTACGGGGTTGGGGCGGGCATGCGTGCTGTTCGCCATGATGGGAGGCATGCAGGGCGTGTACGCGCAGGGATTGGCAGCCGATGCGGCATCGGCGGTGCAGCAGGCGTCGGCGCCGGTAGCGGCGATTCCGGCGCTCGATCCGCAGGTTCAGTCGGTGCAGCCGCAGGCGGGCGAGACGACCGGGCAAAGCACGGTCGACGAGCTGCAGCGGCAGATGCAGGCGCATGCGTTGACGGAAATGCGCACGAACTATAACGGCAGCTACGGCGCGAGCCTGTTGTTCAACGTGAAGGACGGTGCGTATTTCGTCGCGCTGTTTCAGCAGAAGGCGTTCTGGCGTGTGATCAAGACGCACGACGACGCGCGCGCCGAAGCGATCTACCGCGACTTCTCGCATCAGGCGGCGCGGCTGGCCGTCAACGAGTTGCGGGCGGCGAAGCTGGAAGCGCAGAAGGCGCAAACCGACCGGCAGATTCAGGCCACGCAGGACCGCGCACGTCGCCTGCAAGCCGACCTGTCGATCGCGCACGAGCAGCAGGCCGCGGTCGCCGATCACCAGAAGAACGTACGCGACGAAACGGCGGCGCTGCAGACGCAGCAGGCGCAGCTTCAGGGTCAGTTGCGCGCGTTGCAGAAGCAGGTGCGCGCGCTGCAGCGTGAGGCCAATGCGGGCTTGCCGTCGACGGCACACTGAGCGGTCATGGGGTGCGCGGTGCGGCGACATGCCGCGCCGGCCTACCAGCAAAAAGGGCAAGCCGTTTGGCTTGCCCTTTTGTTTTACTGGCCGTCCGGCACGATTCGCCGGCGCCGGGTGACGATCACCGGCCCGGTGCCGCCACGTGAATCGGATGGCGCGCTGCTGCCCGGTGCGTCGCTGGTATCGCGCGGCGCGCCGTAGCTTTCGCGCGGTGCGCCATAACCTTCGCGCGGTTCGCGCGGTGCGCCGTAGCCTTCCCGCGGCTCACGCGAGCCGTATCCTTCGCGCGGTTCGCGGGAACCGTAGCCCTCGCGCGGTTCACGCGAGCCGTAGCCGCCGTCGCCGCGCGACTCGCGCGAGCCGCCGTGCGAACCGTACGGGCTGTGGCCGCCGCCTTCACGGCCGCCCGGCCGGCCGCCGGGACGCGGGCCGCGCGGGCCGCCGCCGGGACGCGAGCCGCCCGTGTCGAGCTGGATCGTCGAAATCGCGCGCTTGTAGATGCCTTGCAGACCCACAGGGGTGCGCAGCATCACCAGGTACTGATCGAACGACTCGATGCAACCCGTCAGACGAATGCCGTTGACGAGATAGATTTCAACACGCTTACGTTCCTTGCGTGCCGAATTGATGAAGTCGTTTTGCGGATGGGATTCTGCGGGATTGGCCATTGAGGTGCGGCAGGAGCCTGCGTCAGAGATGTGTTGTGCGTGTGTGTGGCGTGATCGCTCACCAAGTATTTAGCGGGATTCTACCCTGTTCGTTCCGCCCGCGCGTGATCGCGATTGTGTCGAACCGTAACCCACTATAGACGCTCCAGGGCATTTTCGCGATTCGGCCGAACGGCCGATTGCCGTTCGGTTACGTCGCGTTACGACTCTCGCAGCGGCGTAGCACCTCGTCGTGCGCGTCCGGATTACAGTCGCGGCGAATGCCGGGCAGGCCGGCGGAACATGGAACGAAACATGAACAAGAGGGGCTTGGCGGTGTGGATCGGCGGCGCGGCATTGGTCGCGTCCGGCAGCGCAATGGCGGGGCACGTCGACCTGTCCGTCGGGATCGGCGTGCCGGTCGCGCCGGTCTATGTCGAGCCGGCGCCGGTCTATGTGGCGCCGCAGCTGGCGGTCGTCGCCTATCCGGGCTACGGGTACGGCTACTACGGCGACGATGACGACGACGGTTACCGGAAGTGGCGCAAGCACTATTACAAGCACTGGCGCAAGCACCACGACGATGACGACGATTGAGCACGGCGCGCGGCGCGGCGCGCGTGACGCTCAGAACGCGTAGTCCGGGTTCTTCGGATCGAACGCGGACGCGTCGAGCGTCGCCGGCGCGATCGTCTCGATGACGATCCGCTCGAAGATCCTGCCGTCGTTGTCGTACGACTCGACGGTCCGGAAGTAGGGCGCGTGCAGATCGAGGCCGAGCACTTCCTTCTTCGCATAGAACTGCGGGCGGCCGGTCGGCGTTTCGTAGGTGAGGGCGACCACGCGTACGCCGCCGATGGTTTTCGCTTCGACGTGGGTCGGCCGCTGGACGCCGGCCTCCTGGTATTTCCTTGCTTCGCTCAGGTACAGGTTCGCGATGAACTCGGTGCCGAGATCCTTCACCTGGTGATTCGACTGGGCGCGCGCCAGCGCGCCGTCGAGCGCCGTCCACAGCGGAATCTTGCCGAGCAGCCCGCCGAGATGGCCGTACATCTCGTCCTTGCGCAGCGTCGTGTCGTAGATCGTTTCCTGTCCCGCATGCGCGCCGCCCGGCAGCCATTTCGCGTACACGCGCAGCGGCTCGCGCGTCGTCTTCACGAGCATGCGGTCGGGCGTGTCGGGCCACTTGCCGTTGATGCGTTCCTGCCGCGCCATCGTGAACTGGTACGACGGATAGCCGTTCGGGCCATGACCGACATAGAGCGGCACCGCGAGCGGATCGAGCGCGTTGAACAGCGCGGTGAGCGTCGCGTCGTCGAGTTGCGCGAGCGTGCCGCGCTGCGCGGCCGCGCGCAGCCAGCGCGCCTGCTGCGCAGCCGGTTCGTGCGTGACCTTGTCGAGCTCGGCCGGCAGCGTCGTGGCTGTGGCCGTGGGCGCGCTGGCGGCAGCGGCGGCCGTTTCCTGCGCGTGCGGCGGTGCCAGCGTCAGCATGCATGCGACGGCGGCGGCCGCATGCGCGGCGCGGCGCATCGTTCGTGGGTTCATCGGCGGCGTCTCCGGGCGAGCCATCGTTCAGCGTTGTTTCGCGGCCTCGAGTTTCGCGAGCTCCTCGTCGCGCAGCGCGCGGCGCAGGATCTTGCCGACGTTCGTCTGCGGCAGCGCGTCGCGGAATTCGACCGACTTCGGCATCTTGTAGCCGGTGAGGTTCTTGCGGCAATGCGCGAGCACGTCGTCGACGGTGAGCGCGGGGTCGCGCCGCACGACGAACACCTTGATCCGCTCGCCGTGCACCTCGTCCGGAATGCCGATCGCCGCAGCCTCGCTGATGCCCGGATGCATGACCAGCACTTCCTCGATCTCGTTCGGGTACACGTTGAAGCCGGATACGAGAATCATGTCCTTCTTGCGATCGATCAGACGGATGAAGCCGTGCTCGTCCATCACGCCGATGTCGCCGGTGCCGAGCCAGCCGTCGGCGTCGAGCACCTTGGCGGTTTCGTCGGGGCGTTGCCAGTAGCCGCGCATCACCTGCGGGCCGCGCACGCACAGCTCGCCGGGCTCGCCGATGCCGGCCCAGGTGCCGTCCTCGCGGCGAAAGCGCACCTGGGTCGATGGCGCGGGCAGGCCGACGGAGCCGCTGAACGCGGCCATGTCGCTGAGGTCGACCGGGTTCATCGTGACGATCGGCGAGCATTCGGTGAGCCCGTAGCCTTCGACGACCGGCCTGCCCGTGACTTCCTCGAAGCGTTCCGCGACCGCGCGTTGCATCGCCATCCCGCCAGCCATCGCGAGCTTGAGCTTGGAGAAATCGCGCTTGCGGAATTCTTCGTTGTCGAGGAACGCGTTGTACAGCGTGTTGATGCCGGTGATGCCGGTGAAGGTTTCGTTGCGGATGATCTTCATCACCATCGTCATGTCGCGCGGGTTCGCGATCAGGATGTTGCGCCCGCCGAGCCCCATGAAGATGAACGCGTTCACCGTCAGCGAATAGATGTGGTAGAGCGGCAGCGGCGTGAGGACGGTTTCGACGTCGCCCGACACTTGGTCGGCGATCCATGCCTTCGCTTGCAGCAGGTTCGCGATCAGGTTGCCGTGCGTGAGCATCGCGCCTTTCGCGACGCCGGTGGTGCCGCCGGTGTATTGCAGGAACGCGAGGTCGTCGCGGGTGACGCGCGCCGGCTGGGGTTTGGTGCGCGCGCCGAGCGCGAGGGCCGAGCGCAGCCGCACCGCCTGCGGCAGGTTGTAGGGCGGCACGAGCTTCTTCACGTGCTTCAGCACGAAGTTGATCAGGTGTCCTTTGGCGTTCAGACCGTCGGCGAGGAGGTCGCCGAGCGCGGTGACGACGATGTTCTTCACCTGGGTGTCGGGCAGCGCGTCCTGCAGCGTGCGCGCGAAGTTTTCGAACACGACGATGGTTTGGGCGCCGCTGTCCTTGAGCTGGTGCGCGAGTTCGCGGGCGGTGTAGAGCGGATTGACGTTGACGACGATCGCGCCGGCTTTCAGCGTGCCGAACAGTGCGACCGGATACTGGAACGTGTTCGGCAGCATGATCGCGACGCGGTCGCCCGGCTTCACGCCGATGCTTTGCAGATACGACGCGAACGCATCGACTTTCTGCGCGAGCGTGCGGTAGGTCATCGATGCGCCGGCGCTCACGTACGCGACTCGCTCGGCGAAACGCGTCGTGCATTCGTCGAAGAATTGCACGAGCGACGTGTATTGCGCGACGTCGATTTCGTGCGGCACGCCGCGCGGGTACGACTTGTACCAGATGCCGTCGGTGGCGGGCGGGAGCTGCGCCGTTGCGGTTGCTGCGGGTGCTGACATGATGTGTGTCTCCGGTGTCGGCGAGAGTTGGCGCTTCAGCGCTTGCTCTCACCCCATGCTTCGCGGTCGGCGAGCGTCAGCGCTTCATCGCCTACTCTCGCCCCATGCTTCGCGGTCGACGCACCCCAGCGCGTCACCGCCCGCACTATCCTCATCCGGCGAAAACCCCATCGGTTTTCGCCACAAAAATCCGGTCCCAACCGGCGACGTACCCCCACCGGCCTCGATCAAACGAGTCATGAAACGCTGGATCTGCGCCGCGCGCCGCGTTCAACCCGCCGAATGCGCTGCCGCCGTATCGACGGCGGCCGCCGCCGACGGCATCCCGAGCGCTTCGCTCGCGCCGGCATCGTCGAGCACGGCCGCGAAGATCGCCAGCTGCGCGCTGTCGGGCATCGGCGCCTTCAGCGCGGCGACGATCAGCGACGACAGCCGCGCGATCATCTGCACGTCGTTCATCGTGCGGCGTTGCGAGAATTCGTCGATCAGGCTTTCGGTCTCGGCGCCGGCGAGCGCGCCGGACAGCGCGCCGATCGCAAAGTGAAGCCGCCAGCCGAGTTCCGTGCGCGGCAGGTGCGGCAGCGCGCGCTGGAACGCATCGAAGAAACGACCGGCGACGCTCGCATAGTGCGCGGTCAGGAAGTTGCGGACGAACGGCGACGGGTCGGTGTATGCGCGGCCGATCAGCCGCAGGAACGCAGGGCCGCCGCGCTCGGGATCGCGCGACGCCTTCAGCGCGGGAATGAACATCGCGCCGAGCACGTGCTCGCAGGTGATGTGGGTGCCCAGTTGCGCATCGAAGCGGTCGAGGATGCCGAGCCGTTCCTGGTTCAACTGGTCGAGCCGACGCGACAGCATCGCGTGGATCAGCGCTTCCTTGCTGCCGAAGTGGTAATTGACCGCGGCAAGGTTCACCGCCGCACGCGACGTGATCTGCCGCATCGACATCGCTTCGAAGCCGTGCTCGATGAACAGATCCTCGGCTGCATCGAGGATGCGCACCTTCGTGCCGCCGCTCTGCCGAGTGCCGGACGGTCGCGTCCCCGACGGCCGTCCCGTCGACGGCCGCCCCTCCTGAGTTACTGCCATGTCCCGCCTCCCAATGCCGGTCGCCCGGCCGCGAACAGCTGATTCGTTCGTCTGATTCAAACGGCTGTTTTTATTAAGATAAAAAGACGGAGGCAGGCCGGGCAAGCGCGGAGTCTCGGCAAATTCCTCTAGTTCGATGTGCAGATGCGGGATACGTCGGACGCAAGCCACGCCCCGCGCGGCGCATCCGATGGTGCGGCGCGGCAACGTGCGGGTTCAGCCGGCGCCGGTACGTGTATTGACCGATTGCGTCATGTCGATGCCGCGCCGCTCGCGGCTGAACAGGATCAGCACGGCGATCGCGACGGCCACGATGCCGGCCACGAGCGCGAGCGCAAACGCATAGTCGTTGCCGTGCGACACGGCGAGCGACGCCTGCATCGTCGCGTTGCCGGACGCGAGCAGATTGCCGAGCTGGTAGACGAAACCGGGGAAGGTCGCGCGGATCTCGTCGGGGGAGATTTCGTTCAGATGCACGGGGATCACGCCCCACGCGCCCTGTACCGATATCTGCATCAGGAACGCGCCGGCCGCCAGTGCGAGCGGGCCGCTCGAGAATGCCCACAGCGGCAGCACGGGCAGTGCGATCAGCGCCGCGATGAAGATCGCGCGGCGGCGGCCGATCCGCTCCGAGATCGCGCCGAACGAGAGGCCGCCGACGATCGCGCCGAGGTTCAGCACGATCGTGATCCACGACACGGTATGCGGATCGAAGTGATGCTGCTCGCGCAGGAACGTCGGATACAGGTCCTGCGTGCCGTGCGAGAAGAAGTTGAATGCGGTCATCAGGACGATCGCGTAGATCGCGAGCTTCCAGTTGTGCCGAAACGTGGCGGCGAGGCTTGGCCGCGTCCGTTTCTCCATCTGCTTCCACGCGGGCGACTCCGGTACGTGCGCGCGCACGTACAGCACGAGCAGCGCAGGCAGCACGCCGACCATGAACATGCCGCGCCAGCCGATGTACTGGTAGAACAGCCCGAACACGACCGAAGCGAGCAGATAGCCGCTCGGGTAGCCGGCCTGCAGCAGCCCCGACACGATGCCGCGCGCATGCGTCGGCACGGTTTCCATCGTCAGCGCCGAGCCGACGCCCCATTCGCCGCCCATCGCGACGCCGAACAGCGCGCGCAATGCCAGCAGCGCGGTCAGGCTCGGCGCGAAACCCGACGCCAGCTCGAGCAGCGAATAACATGCGATGTTCACCATCAGCGTCGGGCGGCGGCCGAAGCGATCGGCGAGGCGGCCGAAGATCAGCGCGCCGAGCGGGCGCATCGCGAGCGTGAGCGTGAGCGCGAACGCGACGGCGGGGATCGTCGTTGCGAATTCGGCCGCGATGTCCTTCAGCACGAACACCATCAGGAAGAAATCGAATGCGTCGAGCGTCCAGCCGAGGTAGGCGGCGATCGTGACGTTGCGTTGCTCGCGAGTCCAGCTCATGTCGTGGGTTCTCCTCGTTGGCTTGCCTGCCTGCCGGCTCGTACGGTTGCCGGCCGGCAGGCGCGCAGTGCGGCGGGCATGGATCGAGTGTAGGCCGTCGCGCCGCGCGATACGGGCGAATCGGGAATAATCCCTATGAAATGATCCATTGCGTGCAACGGAGGCGATGCCGGCCGAGCGACGCGTCAGCCGTCTGTATCATTGCGGCAGGCTTTTTGTATCGATCACGTCACGCGCGATGCGCATCGTTCCCGAAGCAGGAATCCAGATGGCCGAATCCCCCGATCCCGCGTTGCCGGTGCTGCAGACCGAGCGCTTGTGGCTGCGCCCGCGCGTGCTCGCCGATCTCGACGCGTGCATCGAGATGGATCGCGATCCGGAAGTGACGCGGTACATCGCCGGCCCGTGGCACGACCCCGCCGAGCATCGCCGCTTCGTCACGCACCGGATCACGCGCGACTATCCGGCCGGCCTCGGCTACTGGTCGATCTTCGAGAAGGCCGCGCCCGACCGGTTCATCGGCTGGGTGCTGCTGATTCCCGACTACGCGGGCGGCGCGCGCGACGTCGAGATCGGCTGGCGGCTCGTGCGCGCGGCATGGGGGCGCGGCATCGCGAGCGAGGCCGCGGCGGCCGTCGTGCGGCACGCATTCGACACCGTGCGGCTGCCGCGCGTGATCGCCGACATCGCGGCGGCCAACACCGGTTCGCTGAACGTCGCGCGCAAGCTCGGGATGCGCCGCGTGGGCGTCGTGGATGACGGCATCTCTTACGTGCGGCATCGTCTGGAGCGCGACGACCTGCGCACCTAGCGGCGCCGGTTGTCAGAGATCGTCAAGCGTACGCGTATCGAGGTCGCGACGTATTAACGGCTCGTCCGATCAGGAGTATCGTTGCCGACATTCGCAACATGGGGTACGACCATGGCACTCGGCAACGACGTTCATCTGATTCCCGTCCGGCTCGACGCGCTGCGTCCGACGCAGATGACGGTCGGCTATCGCGAAGTGAAGGCGAAGCGCAAGCACTGGAAGACGCTCGGCAAGCGCGCGCGCCAGGCCGCGATCGAATCGCACTGGTTTCCCGCGGTGCTCGGCCCGGGCGGCCTGCATTACATCACCGATCATCACCATCTCGGCCTCGCATTGATCGAGGAGGGCGAGACTCGCGTGAACGCCATGCTGCTGAAGGATCTGTCGTGGCTCGACGACACGATTTTCTGGCGGATCATGGAGCACAACCAGTGGGTGCATCCGTTCGGCCCGGACGGTGCGCGGCGCGAATACGCGCATCTGCCGCAGGCGCTGACCGGGCTCGAGGACGACCCGTATCGCAGCCTCGCGGGCGAGCTGCGCACCGCGGGCGGCTACGCGAAGGACGCGACGCCGTTCAGCGAATTCCTGTGGGCCGACTACCTGCGCCAGCACGTGAGCCTCGACCAGATCCGCAAGAATTTCGACAAGGCGCTCGACCTGTCGCTGCGCCGCGCCCACGATCAGGACGCGCGCTATCTGCCGGGCTGGTCCGGCGTGATCGCGGTCAAGCCGTGACCGGCGCAGGCGATCCGACGTTCGATGAAGAAGGCTCGATGACGACCACCCAGACTCGCCCGGAAGCCGGCCCGCAGCGCGCCGAGCATTTCGCCGCACTCGATGCGGCCGCGCCTTCGCCGCCGCGGCGCGTCGGCCTCGACGCGCTGGCCGGCCTGTCGATCGCCGGTCTGCTGATCCCCGAGGCCGTCGCATATGCCGGCCTTGCGAACCTGCCGCCGCAGGCGGGCCTCATCGCGCTGCTGTCAGGGCTCGTCATCTATGCGCTGACCGGCAGCAGCCGCTTTGCGATCGTGTCGTCGACGTCGTCGTCGGCGGCTGTGCTCGCCGCGACCGTGCTGAGCGAGTCGGGGCTCGCGCTGGCCGCTCAACTCGCGCTGGCGGCCGCACTCGTGACGGTGACCGGCGTGCTGTTCATCCTGTCGGGCGCGGCGCGGCTCGGCGGCATGTCCGATTTCGTCGCGCGGCCGGTTCTGCGCGGGTTCACGTTCGGGCTCGCGCTGACGATCGTCATCAAGCAACTGCCGAAGATCCTCGCGGTTTCCGTGCGGCACGGCGACGCGCCGCACGTCGTGCTCGAACTCGTCACGGGCGCGCCGCAGGCGAACCTCGCGAGCGTCGCGCTCGGCGCGGCCGCGCTCGCGCTGCTGTTTGCGCTCGGGCGCCGCTCGCGCGTGCCGGCGACGCTCGTCGTGATCGTGCTGTCGATCGTCGCCGGCTATCTGGTCGACTGGCAGCGCTACGGGATCGCGGTGGTCGGACACATCGATTTCCGGCATATCGAATTCGGGCTGCCGCGGCTCGACCGCAATGCGTGGATGCAGACGGTCGAGCTCGCATTCGCGCTGATGCTGATCCTGTACGCGGAGTCGTACGGATCGATTCGCAACTTCGCGCTGAAGCACGGCGACAGCGTGTCCGCGAATCGCGACCTGGTCGCGATCGGCTGCGCGAACCTCGTCTCGGGGCTGCTGCACGGGATGCCGGTCGGCGCCGGCTATTCGGCGACGGCCGCGAACGAGGCCGCCGGCGCGCAGTCCCGCTTCGCGGGGCTGTGGGCCGCGGCGGTGGTCGCGCTGATCGTGGGGCTTCTGCTGCCGCAGCTCGCGCGCACGCCGGAGCCCGTGCTCGCGGCGATCGTGATCTTCGCGGTCAGCCACTCGCTGCATCCGTCGATATTCCGGCCGTATTGGGTATGGCACCGCGACCGGCTCGTCGTGATCGCGGCGCTGCTGGCCGTGCTCGTGCTCGGCGTGCTGCACGGGCTGCTCGTGGCGATCGGCGTGAACCTGCTGCTGACGCTGCGCAAGCTGTCGGAGCCGAACGTCAGCGTGCTCGGCCGGCTGCGCGACGGGCACGATTTCGTCGACGTCGCGAATCATGCCGATGCGAAGCCGGTGCCCGGCGTGCTGATCGTGCGGCCCGAGGCGCAGCTGTTCTTCGCGAACGCGGACCGGATGCTCAACCGCGTGCGCGCGCTGATGAAGGACGCACCCGATGCGCACACCGTGATGCTGAGCCTCGAGGAAACGCCCGACGTGGACGGCACGACGATCGAGTCGTTGCGCACGTTCGCGGCCGAGTGTGCGGCGCGCGGGCTGCGGCTCGCGATCGTGCGGCTCAAGGCGCATGCGCTCAATGCGCTGCGCCGGGCGGCCGACGATACGCTGCGCGACGACGCGATGTCGGAACTGAGCGTGGATGAGAGCCTGCAATTGCTGCAGGCTCTCATCCACGCT
>NZ_PQMX01000103.1:0-16211 GCF_004368385.1 Burkholderia sp. B10
ATGGAACCGCTCGGCTATATCCCGCCCGCCGAGGCTGAGGCAAACTACTACAGGCAACTCAGAAATGCTGCTGAAGTGCCTGCATTAACTTAAACCAACCGGCCTCCACGATTCCCGGTGCGGTTCATGCTGCTGGAAGTGCTGCGGCGTCATGAAAATCCCCTTGGCCCACAGCGGTCTGGTTATCTTCATCTTGTTGGATTCTGGAATGGAAGTAGCGGTGTAGAGGTGCGCGACGGAACGCGTTCAATGTTTCGCTTTAGGCATCTGCGAAACTAGGGAGAGGTTGATGTCGACGCCCTCGATCTGAAAATGCGGGACGATGAACAGCTTGATGCGGAAGAACCCCGGGTTGTCCTCGATGTCCTCGACCGTGACCTTGGCCTGCCGCAGCGGGTGTGCCGCCTGAAGTTCATCGCCGGGATCGGTCATTTCCGTAATAAGCGATTTAATCCAGGTATTCAGCTCAAGCTCCAGCAATCGGCTATCGCGCGTCGTGCCGATGTTTTCGCGCTGGATGAGCTTCAGGTAATGTGCGATCCGTGACAGCAAGAAGATGTACGGTAAACGGGCATTGATCCGGCTATTCGCGGAGGCGTCGCGTGCATCGTAAGATCGCGGCCGTTGCGTTGAATGCGCCGAGAAGAAACACGTTTGATCGTGATTGCGGGTATACGAAAGGGGAATTAGGCCGATATCGGCGAATTCATTCTCGCGTGTTTCCGAAATCAATGCGTCCGTGGAAATCTTACCCAGTTGCCCGGCGCCGAGGTCGTACCGATGCGCGGGAATGTCATTGATGACGCCACCCGCTTGCGGGCCGCGAATCTGCACACACCAACCGTTTCGTACGAAGCTGCGCACGATATTGACCGCAAAAGCGAACGCCGCGCTTGTCCACAGATATGCGCTGCGACCAGATTCCCTGACATTCTCGGTGTAATTGAATGCGCGCACGGGCATCGTATCGAATCCGTACGGCAAACGTGCAAGGAATCGCGGCATTGTGAGCGCGATGTAGCGTGCATCCTCAGTTTCACGGAAGCCTTTCCACTTCAGGTATTCGGCCCGCTCGAACCAGCTCGGCAGATCGCGGATGCCTGCGACGGCTTCCATCGTGGTTTTCCCGAAGAACGCAGGCGAGACGGCGCCGATGAACGGCATATGGGCCGCGGCCGCGACTTTCGAGATATTGCGCAATAGTGCGATGTCCGGGCCGCCGTGATCGAATTCAAAGGCCGAGACGATCGCGGCGATGGGCTGCCCGCCCGGCATGTCGTATTCGCCGACGTATGTCAGCCGGAACAGGCCACTCTGGATGATGTCCGGTGCATCTTCGAAGTCTTGACGCAGCGCTTCTTTCGAGACATCAAGCACCTCGATTTTGACGTTTTGTCGAAAATCAGTCCGATCCACCAGGAATTGCAGGCCGCGCCACGTCGATTCGAGTGTCTGAAATGCGCAGTGGTGGAGGATGGCGTCGAGCTGTCTGCCGAGTTGATCGTCCAATTCAGCCAGATACCAATCGATCAAATCGGAATCGATGCACGCAATCGTATTTATGCGCATTTCTGAAGATAATTTGGCGTCGGTGTATTGGTCGCACTGAGCGCCTTCACTCATCGGACGTTGCATCTGGCATGGCCGGATAACAGAGGAATGCGACATATAGCATGGCGAACATCTTAAAAATAGCGAAATACGTGAACAATTGTCAGACTTCGGACAAATACAACAAACGGCCTGAATAATGCACGCTCGCTCTTCCACGACAAGGGCGAGTGTAGTTACTGTTCTTCCTCGGCTCTGAGCGCGATGCGGGTGTTTGGCAGCGCTATCTGGATACGGGGTTACAACAATGTCGAACCTGTTTGACGATGCGAGGCGGTTCGTATCGGACTTGACCGGGGTGTCGGGGCGCCAGGCATATTTCTTCGAGGTGCCGGGGACCGAGAGCGCAGTTGCACTCTCGGTCGTGTCGGTGATGGCGGTCGAGCGGATGGGATATCCCACCGAGGTGCGAGTGGTGCTCACGCATCCGCTGCAGCTGGCCCGCACTGACTATCTGAATCGCGACGCGGTCTGCACGATCGTGCCTGACGATGGTGTGCCACATCGTTTCTCCGGTTTTATCGCGCGCTTCTCGACGCTGCAGACCACCGCGGACTTCACCAAGTACGAGATCGTGCTGAAGTCGCACTTCGCGCGACTGGAAGCGGTGAGCACCAGCCGTATCTACCAGCACCAGACGACGCCGCAGATCATTGAGGCAGTGCTGCGCAGCCATGGCTTGGAAGGCCACCAGTTCGCATTCCGGCTGCGCCGCGAGTATCCGAAGCACCTGTTCCGCTTCCAGTACAAGCTCGACGACCTGTCGTATGTGCGGATGCTGATGCAGAAGGCCGGCATCTACAGCTACATCGTCGAGACCGAGCATGGCGATCAGGCGGTGTTTGCCGACGACGTCGACCATTACCAGTGGGACCCGCACTTGACTGCGGCGTATCGCGAGACTGCGGGGCTGGAGGCGACCGGCGCCGAGGCGGTGACCGCACTCAAGACGCATACGGTGACCGTGCCGCAGTCGTTTGTCGTGGCCGATTACAACCCCGAGCAGGCGTGGGAGCGGTTCAAAGACGAGGCGAACGTCGCGCCGCAGGACCAGACTACCTATGGGCGGCCGTACGTCTACGGTACGAATCACCTCGATCAGGACGGCGCGAAATGGGAGGCGCAACTGCGCCATGAAGCGGCGATCGCGTGGCAGGTGGTGTACGAAGGTGAGAGCAACGTACTGGCACTTCAGCCGGGGCGCGTGCTGAATCTGGACGCCGCACTGCCTGACGCGCCGGACGGTCAAGTCGTGATCGAGGTGACGCATCGCGGCGCGCGCGATCGGGCCTATACGAACAGCTATAAGGCGATTCCCGCTAACCGGCGCTTCCGGCTCCAGCTCGAAGACGCGAAGTGGCGGAAGATTGCCGGGACGCTGAGCGCTCGGGTGACGAGCCCCGACAAGTACAAATACGCTTACCTGACCGCGGCGGGCTACTACACGGTCCGATTCGACGTGGACTTCGCGGACTGGCCGGCAGGCGGGGAAAGCGTGCCGCTGCGGCTGGCAAAGCCCTTCGCGGGCAAGTTGCAGACGGGCTTCCACTTCCCGGCGCTGGACAACGATGAAGCGGTGATCGCGTTCCGGGACGCGGACCCCGACAAGCCGGAGATCATCGGCTTCCACCATCACAGTCAGGCGCGCGATCTGGTGACGAGCGATCGCCGCTGGCTGTCGCGCAACGTGATTCGCACGCAGTCGAATAACAAGCTGCGGATGGAGGACTGGGCGGGGCAGGAGGGCGTCAAGCTTAGCACGGAACACTCCGGCACGAGCCACCTGGACCTGGGCTATCTGGTCGACGAGAAACTGGAGCGGCGCGGTGAGGGTTTCGAACTGCGCACGTCGGGTCACGGTGTCGAGCGCGCGGGCAAGGGGCTGCATCTGACGGCCTACGACCGCCCGGGTGCGAGCGGGAAGCAACTCGACATGCAGGAGACGATCGCGCAACTGGAGCAGGCGCTGGCGTTGGCGAAGTCGCTGGGCGACGCGGCGCGTACGGCGAAGGCGATGCCGGCCGACACGGATGCGCAACAGCAGATGAAGGACGAGTTCGACGGGCTGAAGCAGCCGGGCTTACTGGCGAGTGCGCCGGCCTCGATCGGCGTCGTGGCAGGTGGCGGCGTGCAGATGGCTGCGAAGGAGAGTATCTCGGCGGTGGCTGGCAAGAACGCTGACTTCAGCGTGATGAAGCGTTTCACGGCGGCCGCGGGCGAGGCGGTCTCGTTGTTCGCGCAGAAGCTTGGAATCAAGATCTTTGCGGCTAAGGGGCCAGTCGAGTTGCAGGCGCAGAGCAACGCCATGGCACTCACGGCAGAGAAGGATGTAAGCATCGCCAGTGCGAACGGAAAGGTGAATCTCTCCGCCGCGAAAGAACTCATTCTCGAGTGTGGCGGGGCGTTCATCAAGATCGCGGACGGCAATATCACACTGGGCGGCCCGGGCGACCTATTCCTGAAAGTACTCACCATTCAGAAGCAGGGAGCGCAGTCTCTGAATCTGCCGGTTCCGCAATTGCCCGTCCCCGCTGGCGTTGAAATGTTCAGCCAACGGCTCGATGTCAGTCCGCTGCTCGGCAAGGAATTCTCGCTTCCCTTGCACCATATTCCGTATGCGGTGAAAGACTCAACCGGGCGGATCGTTGATAGCGGCATGCTCGACGAAGCAGGGTATACGGGGCGTACGTTCACCAAACAGTCTTCAAAGCTGAAGTACCACATCGGCAACGATCCTTGGCGTCTGTTTCTCGACTCGAAGCACGCCGAGATCGACAACGAGCCTCAGGAATAGGGAAGCACGCACATGGCAACGACTTTTGACGATGCAGCAACGGGATCGACAACGGTTCTCCCGGTCGATGGTGCCGCTTCCAACGCACAAGTGCCTGTTCAAGAATCGGCGACGACGAACGAAGCAGCATCTGAAATCACGACTACATCGACGGGCGCTCCCGCATCGGGAGACACGACCACGTCCGCGGTTGCCCAGGCCGACAAATTTCCTGCAACCCAGACAGCATCGACTGCTTCGTCTAACGACGGGCCGTTGCCGGAGGCCACGACGACGCAGGACTCTGCGCCACGCTCGGGCCTGGAGTCGGGCGCGCCGGTGCTCGATCACGTGTTTGTCGGCCTCGACGGCACGCCGATCAATGGGCTCAAATACCGCTTCGAATCCGACGGCGCAATCATTGACGGGGTGACGGATGGCGATGGCAAGGCCGCTCCCGTCAATTCGTTCTCCGCGGGGGCGGACTGCGCGGTTTTGGTATTGACGGACAGTGGCGCTTACAAACAGGTCGCCTGTTACACCGTGCCAACAGCCGACACATCGGCGACGCTGATGAGCGGAAGCATGGTGTTGGAAAGCGAGACGCAGCCACACGCTGGTTCGTCCGACGACGCGGCGCGTGAGCCATCGCCACCCGTCGATGACACGCGTAGCTCGCAATCGCATCCAGCCTATTCGTCTCAAGATGAGTCGACGGCGGGCGGGGCTTCGAGTGCACCAAGTACCACAAACGACAACACCCCGGCCGCTGCGACGTCGGGAAATTCCGAAACGATAAAGGCCACGGACGGGAGGCCGGGTGCGGCGGCGTCCTCGACGCCGCCAGTCGGTTCAGCAAAGCCGTCGACGACTCCCTTGCCGAAGAAAGGCACCACGATCGCTAAAGGGAGTTCCGGGAAACGTGCGCCGTCGACCACTACGACCGCCGCTCGGGACAAACTTGGACATCCGCAAGCGGCACCGACCGAAACATTTACCGACTGGGCAAGCCACAAGGTACATGCGGCATGGCACTTCATCGAAGACATCTTCGGGCTCGACTCGAACCCGGTGGCAGGGACAGTGGTCCGGCCGCAAACACCGGCGTCTGCACAGGGCGGTGCTGCCAACACGAGTAGTGCGCCACGAAATCTCACTGCGGTGCAATCGCTGATCTCCATTGCGGAGGGCCAGACGGAGCACTCGATGCCGTCGTCGGCCACGGTCGTCAATCTGAAGAAGATCGCGGATGGTTCGATTACGTATGGAAGCAAGCCTTCCAAAAAATCGAAGGGGCAATGCTACATGTATGTGAAGATCGCGCTGTGGCGAGGCAACGCGATCAAGTTCATAAAAAACAAGAAAGGAGATTTTGACGCGGCGGGGGGTAGCTATGCGAAGGTGGCGGGAGAATTCTTGATGTCGCAGGGATTCGTGAATGTCACCGATCAGCTTCCGGATGCGAGATGGGCCTTACCCGGCGACGTGATCGTCTACCACGTCAAGGGTGACGCGGAAACGGCTGACGGTCGTGGCCAGCCCGGTCACATTGACATACGCACGTACCACTACTATGTCAGCGACTTCAAACGAAACTATCTTTGCTTCAGTGGAGGCGGGGGTACGCATTTCTATGAGGTGAGCGGGATCTATCGCAAGCCTGGATACTTCGATCCACTTGCCCTTGCGCGCATGAAAGCTTTTTTGAAGATCATCCGGTCACGGGAGGCCAAAGCGTTTTTTTCATTCGGCGATGAAAAGACCTATTTTGCATCGCAAGGCGTCTACAAGATTCAGAACGGGATCAAGGATTTTTCAACCTATCCATCCAATCCCCAAAAAGCGGAAGACCACCAAGGTGCATACCAGATTGCCAGGTCATCATGGAAAAGAGGACACGCTCTGGGCACCGGCGCGTTACCTTCAGACTTCACTCCCCAGACCCAAGACCGCTATGCGGTGTGGTTGATGGAGGGCGAGCCGGGACGTTTTGGCCCGAAACCGGAATGTCTGCCCGCTCCCAGTGCTTTGGGTTATATCCGGCAGGGTGATATCGATCAGGCAGTGAGTCTGCTTCGCAAGCGTCAATGGCCATCGCTTCCTGGTGGAGGGCAAGACCAAGGCTACACGATGACCGATATGAAGGCGGACTTCGACAAGTACCTGAGAGAATACGGAGGCTCCTAGAATTTGATCGGAATACGAAAAACGAAATTTCTATGGGCCATCAAAATCAAATGAAAAGCAGACTTTTAAAAATCGTTGGAACCGCTCTTCTGGTGACGTCAATTTCGGTCTTTTCGGAAACATCGATCCGCGATTACGTTACCTCGAGAAACAACGCGGTCGAAGCCGTTCATGCGAAATACTCCGATCAAGGGAGCGAACGGTTGAGTCGGGCCGCCGATAAAGCGATGCAAGACGTGCGGATCAAATTGCAAAGACTGGTGGGCGCGGTCAATGCGAAAGGCTTTCCGAGAAGCGGCAAGAGCGTTATTGGTTCAAGGTCGGACGACGAGTACGATGGATTGGACGGAGTCGAGGTGAAATCATTCGATGCCAAAACACTACTTTTCGTTACGACTGTGCCGATTATGGAGTCATGGTTGGCGGTTCATCGGAAAGATTTCAAGCATTATTCGACGCTTCGGAAAATGCTGGGGACTGAAGAATTTTACAATGCGACCGCAACGCTCAACGGAGATGCAGCCGTTTATTCCTATGGCGAAATACCGGTGGCTGCACGAGGCGGCGATTCAATCGCGCGGGCGATTGTGTTTGCCGTCGGACAGGATGACCCCGCACCTAGTCCCCCCGACAACCTCGCCGTGACGGTCATGCAGGGCGATCGCATTTTCATTTTCACCGAGAAAGCTACGGTAAAGGGTATGCCGGCGTGTTCTGTGTCGAATCAACAGACATCGATCACCTATGAGCAATGCTTTGCGAAAAAACTGCCCTCCCAAAGCGAGTATCCCAAACTGGTCAATCAGGCGCAGCGATTGGTTGATCTTGTCTCTCCGCAGTTGCAGCGCTGAAGGTACGTATCGATCGTCGTCTGGTTACTTCACTATGTCCTGGCCTATTCCAACGCTGACCTCGGTTTTCTACCCGAAGCCGCTTGAACTTCGAGTATGGGTGCCCGGCCTCTTGGCACTCGCGGTCGGCGCTGCGGGCGCCTTATTGCTGCTGTGGCCTCATGGAAAATCCACGCACGGGCTTCAATTCTGGGGACTGCTCATCGGCGCTCCGCTTGTGTCTTGCGCGATAGCGCTCGGCATTCGGCTGGACCGCTGGGAGCGCGAACAGACGGTTGCGGAAGAACTGGAGCGTGAGCAAGAGCGGATCATGTCTCTTTGGCAATCATGGTGCCGACGCCACGTTTGTGTAACGGCTTCCGTGGCCATCCTACCGATACCTGTTCCAGCTGCTGGGATGAGGGAGCCCGATGCGGAACTCCCAGTGAATAGAGGGCGGGCGAGCGCGTTTCCATGGTCGAAGAACAAAACGCTTAAGCAACGACGCGAGAAGTTGCTCAATCAAATCGCAGAAAAGTTGCAGGTGGCGCTTGCTGGGCGGAAGGAGTTGCGCGTCAAGCTGGTTGTCGCCGACGCACCGGAAGAATCTCTGCTCGGCTGGAAAGCGGATGCGGAGGACGCGCTTTGCAGGGTCGCGCCTGCTTGCAAATTCAAGATTGACACCGAACCGGCAATGGCTTGTGCATCGTTTCTTGCGCAGCAGGTCGACCTTGTCGGTACCGAGCCGCATCTGATCATTACTGCACAAATTTGGCCAGACAGTGCGACCAGGCATACCTTCAGCGAGGGCGCCGCAGCACTCCTGATGGAATCGGCCGACGAGGGGCCGGGCCGTGTCTTGCGTCCGATGATCAGCACGGCCGGCACGCGCGACGCAGACCTGAAGCAACTCGCGCAGATGCAGCTCTCACCCGATCACATCACTCACGCCTGGTTCACCCGATGCGAAGCGGAGTCCGGTGCGATTACGGCGGCGTTCACTACCGACACTAAGGTGAGACCGATCGAGAGATCCTTCGATCACATCGTGGGCGAGCCGGGGCCAGCCACCAGCTGGATTGCGCTTGCCACTGCGTATGAAGCATCGCAGGAAGGGGAACCACACCTCGTCGCCTGGCGTGAGCCGGGCGCCGAGGTGCTGCATCTCTGCATCGTTCGCGGTGCCCAGCCGCAAAAAAGACAAAAGGAAATCTGAGGTGACGTTGAAAAGACGCATATTGGGCCGGTGCCTGCTCGTCATCGCGGCGATCGCGGCCGTGACGGCGTTGATTCTGTACACCGTCGATCTCAAGGATCTGAAGGCGTGGTCCTCCCAAAATCGGCTAGCTATCGTCGGCGCTGGAGTGATGCTGTTGGCAGCGATCGGTGTCACTTTGCAGCGACGCGGGCTCGTGCAGCTCGGTGCGCAGCAGGCGTCCAAAGATCATGGGCTCGAGCCTCCTCCTCCGATCAACCCCGCTGCCGACGCCGGGAAGAAGCAGGTTGAATCGGCCGCCTTGCAGTTGAAGGACCTCCGCTTCCAGATGAAGCAAATCCGATGGTTTCGATGGGCTTATACGCGCCCCTGGCTGCTGTTGACGGGCGACGAGACAACTATTGGCCGCCTGTTGCCCGACCTCAAAGAACGCGGCTGGCTGCTCGCGGATGACGCGGTGCTGCTGTGGGGGCGCACCGGATCGGACGGTCGGCCCGACGAGATGTGGCTGAAGCAGATCCGTCGCTTTCGTCGCACGCGTCCGCTCGACGCGATCATCCTGATGGTCGACGAATCGACATTGCTGCCCGACGCAGTTCGCGGCACGACAAGTCCATGGGGCATCCACCTCGCGCGTATCACGCACCTGCTGCGTTGGTCTGCGTCGGTATTCGTCCTCGATCTCGACGGCACCGACACCGTTCACCGTGTGGATACGCCCGTCACCGGTTGTGAAATCCCGCACGCTGCTGATGCGCCTGCAATCGAAACCGCGCTACTCGAATTACGCAATCGATTGGCCCACGTCAGTGTCGGCCAGCTCGCGCACAACCCTGCCGACCGCTACGCGTCAGATCTCTCGACCCGTCTCGATACGCGTAGCGCACCGCTGGCTCGCTGGATCGCGAGCTTGTCCGACTGGCAACGTCGTGCCCAACCGGTTGCCGGTGTGATGTTCGCACCGTGGCCGGCATCCGGAGCGACGACAACGGGCACCGACAGTCTTCACTTTCCGTTGTGGCGCTATCTGACCGATGCAGCCAGGCGTACGCCGGGCCGCCGTACGGCGACGCATCCTCTCACGATGGTCTCGGGAATCGCGCTGGCGGCCGTCGGACTGTGGGGCGCCGGCATGCTCATCTCGGGCCTGACGAATGCCCGCGGCCTGGCGCTGACGAATGACGTGCTTCGCACGTTCAATGGCGCCAACAGTCCGGCGACCCGTCTGCGCGCCTTGCTCGCGCTCCAGCAGCGCATCGAGTTCTACGAAGCGCGCGTCGAGCGTCCGACGCTGTTCTCGCGCTTCGGCCTGAATCACGATCAGGACGTGCTCACCGCGTTATGGAAGCCCTATGTGCGCGAAGCGCGCCCGCAACTGCTTGCGCCCGTGCAACAGGACATCGAGGGGCAACTGGTCGATCTTACCCAGATGCCGACCACCCAAGTCGATGACCAGGTCAATCGTCTCGCTCGCGACGGTCACGCCACGCTCAAGACGTACCTGATGATGGCGGAGCCGTCGCGCGCCGATGCAGCGTTCATGACGCCGCAACTGGTGCGCCATTGGAACGGCGGCATCGGACTGTCTTCGGGCGAAAAGCTCGACCTGTCGCAGCGGCTGCTGGGGTTCTACGCGCAGCACCTCGGCGCGCATCCCGACTGGCGCATCGCCGCGCGCGACGAGCTCGTCGCGGGCGCCCGCCAGACCTTGCTCGCCGTGATCGGCGTGAAAAACTCGGAAGACACGATCTATCAGGGCATCCTCGAATCGGTCGGCCACAAGTACCCGGACCAGACGCTCGCCTCTCTGACCGATGGCACTGACACGCGCGGACTGCTGAAAACCACGGCCAGCGTGCCCGGCGCGTACACGCGTCAGGCATGGGACGGGACCATCGAGGCCGCGATCGACGACATGGCGAAACGCAATGGCGTGACTGCCGACTGGGTGCTCGGCGCGACCGGCGCCAATCGCAACGCGTCGGCCGCGACGCCCGAGGCGCTGCGCGCGTCGTTGCGCACGCGCTACTTCGCGGACTATGCGGACCGTTGGCAAACCTTCATGAACAGCATCACGTGCGAACCGGCGCGGACCTTGCCGGCCGCCGTCGCGCAGTTGAAACTCATCGCCGATTCGCGGCAGTCGCCGGTAATCTCGCTGATGAAGTCGCTCGAGTTCCAGGGCGGAGCGGGCGTCGTGAAGACATCGCTGTCCGACACCCTGGTGAACAAGGCGCAGAACATGTTCGCGAGCAAGGACAATGGGCCGCAGCCGGCCGCGCCCGATCCGGCCGGACCGCTCGGCGTTTCATTCGGCCCCGTGTTGCATCTGATCGCACCGGGTAACGCGGCGACGGCAGGCGCAACGAGCGACCTGAGCCTGCAGCGTTTCATCGAACGCATCACGATGCTGCGTTTGAAGCTGCAGCAAATCGCCGACAGCCCGGACGCCGATAGCGAGTCGCGACAAGTCGCGCAGTCGCTGTTCCAAGGCAAGAGTTCGGAACTGGCCGACACGCTCGCCTATGCGCAGCTTGTCGCCGCCAGTCTCGGCGAGCAGTGGGCGGGGATGGGGCAGTCGCTGTTCGTGCAGCCGGTCACGCAAGCCACGCAGGCCATTCTGGAGCCGGCACAGGCGAGCTTGAACGACGCATGGCGCCAGACCGTCGTCGCGAGCTGGAACCGCTCGTTCGCCGGCCGCTATCCGTTCGCCAACACCAACAACGACGCATCGTTGCCCGAGCTGTCGCGCTTCCTGCGACCGCAGGGCGGCTTGGTCGGCGCGTTCCTCGCCACGCAGCTGGCGGGCGTGCTGACGTTGCAGGGCGACCAATGGGTGCCGGCATCGAGCGGTTCGGGCGCGAGCAGCGCGGCGCGCACGATCGATCCGGCCTTTCTCAATGCGATCAACATGCTGCAGCGGATCGCCAATCACCTGCTGGCGCAGGGCGAGCCGCAGTACGCATTCGACCTCAAACCGGTACCCAGCCTCGGCGTGACGGACACGCGCCTGACGGTAGACGGTCAAAAGCTGCACTACTACAACCAGCAGGAGACGTGGCAGACGTTCACGTGGCCGTCGAACGAGCCGCAGAAGGCCGGCACGCGTCTCGAATGGCAGACCGAGCGAGCGGGCACGAACCTGAACATGGAATTCGGCGGCCGGTGGGCGCTGGTCCGGCTGCTGGAGCGAGCACACGTGAGCCCGGTGGATACGGCCACCTATCTGATCACTTGGCAGGCCGCGCCGCAGGCGCCGCAGTCGAAGGCAGGCGCCGCGAAGACGGACGATGGCGAGTCGTTGACCGCGCAGGCGCCGCTCGCTCCCGCGCCGGCATCGCTGGCGTATCCGCTCACCTATTTGATGCGTACCGATGTCGGCAAGGGGCCGCTCGAACTGCTGGCGTTGCGCGGGTTCGCATTGCCTTCACGCGTCTTTGTGCCCCGAACGACGCCGTCCCGAGCGGCCGGTACGGCGTTGCAGCCGCCGCCGCTTCCGCCGGGCGCGCTCGCCGCGGCGCGCCACGCGTCCGTGCCGATCCCCGGCGGGGCGCTGCCCGAATGACACAACAGGACACTGAATGACGAATCCGATCAAGGATAACGAGATCCTGCGCTATTACGAGGCGGAGATGCGCTATTTGCGCGACGCCGGCCGGGAGTTTGCCGATGCATTTCCCGATCGCGCGCGCGAGCTGGGCCTGGATCGCGGAGGCGAGCGCGACCCTCATGTGGAGCGGCTGCTCGAAGGCTTCGCGTTCCTGATGGGCCGCCTGCGTCACAAGCTCGACGACGAGCTGCCCGAGTTGACCGAAGGGCTCGTCAGCATGCTGTGGCCGCACTATCTGCGCATGATTCCGTCGTTGTCGATCCTCGAGCTCACGCCGGACATGGGTGCGCTGCAAAAGCACGAGACGCTCGGCGCCGGCCTCGAGGTGACGTCCGGACCGATCGCGACGGGCCACACAGACGGCGCACCCGCACACGTCGAATGCGTGTACCGCACGACGCAGCCGATCGATCTCTACCCGATCACGCTCACCGACGCAGGCGCGTGGGCGCGCGAAGACGGCCGCTCGGTCATCCGGTTGCGCCTGGCGATTCAGCCGCAAGCTCAGCGTGAACGACTGCATGTACCGCGACTGCGGCTGTATCTCGACGCGGACCGGCCGATTGCGCTCGCACTGCATGCCGCGTTGACGGCGAAACCGCTGGCAATGCACGTGCGTGTGCCCGGTTTCCCGGAAGATCGCCCCGGTGCGCCTCAAGATATGCCGGGGCTTCGGATCGAGGCGGCCGGCTACGCGGGCAACGAACGTCTGTGGCCGAAGGCCGACAACGCGTTTGGCGGCTACCAGTTGCTGCTGGAGTACTTCACGTTCCCCGAGAAGTTCATGTTCGTCGACCTGCTCGGGCTCGACATCCAGGCGCTTCCACCGTCCGCGCCGCATGTCGACGTCGAGATCGTGCTGGCAAAGCCGTGGCAGGACGACATGCGTTTCAACGCGCAGAACGTGCGGCTCTACTGCACGCCGATCATCAACCTGTTTCCCGTTCAGGCCGATCCGGTCAAGGTCACGCAGTTCGAGACCGAGTACCGGGTACGGGCGCGCGAGCAGCACGGCCCGTTGGTCGATATCTACTCGATCGACGCGGTGCACGGCATCGATCGCGGCCGACGCTTCGAATATGCGCCGTTCGCGGCATTCCGCCATCGTGGCGGCATGCTGCGCCATACGATGCCCGAGCGATATTTCCATTCGCACGTGCGACGCGCGCCTTCCGGACGGTTCGATACGTGGGTCGTGCTGGGCGGCCACGCTTGGGAAAGCGAGCATGCGCTGCCCGCGGAAACGCTGTCGCTGTCGGTGACGGGCACCAACGGCATGCTGCCGCGCAAGGCGCTGCGCGATGCCAGCATCACGCGGATGCGCGCGGGCTTCACCAACATCGCGGCAGTGCGTAATCTGACCGCACCGACGCTGCCGGTCTACCCGCCGACCGGCGATCGCTTCCAATGGCGTGTGCTGTCCCATCTGGCGCCGAACTATCTGTCGCTGCTCGATGCGGAAATCCTGCGCGGCTCGCTCGCGTTGTACGACTGGACGGACGGGGAGTTGAACCGGCGGCGCATCGAGGCGATCGCCGACGTGCGTCACCGGCCATTGCAGAAGCTCGTGAAGGGCGGCTTGATGCGCGGCGTCGAGATTGCGGTGACGATCGACAGCACGCGTTTCGCGGGCAACGGCGATCTCGAGCTGTTCGGCGCCATGCTGAACCGGTTCCTCGGCCTCTATGCGACGGTCAACCTGTACACGAAGCTCGTCATCGTGTCGCAGCCGACTGGTCAGCGGCTCGAATGGCCCGATACGAAGGGCGAAGGAGCGCCGTTTTGAACGCACTCGCGACCCCGTCGGAACGCAGCTTGACGACCTTGCCGCCAGCCCACGCGGACCGGTTGTTGTTGCCGGCGCTGTTGGATCAGGCGCATCGGATGAATTTCTATCGCTTCTGCGCGTTGATCGAACTGGCGTCACCCGATGCAGCGCCGCTCGGCGCCACCGATTCGCCCGCGACGGATCCGGTCCGGTTCCGCTCGCGTGGCCAACTTGGGTTTCCGGCGCGCGAGATCGATGCAGTCGAATACGACGCGGACGATCCTGCGAAGCCGGTTGCGGTGCGTACGACGTTCCTTGGTTTGTACGGCGTCGACGCGCGGATGCCGGCGTACTTCGTCGACGAAGTGGCGCAGAACCGCGACGGCGCCGAGCCGCTTGCAGCGTTCCTTGATCTGTTTCATCACCGGATCGCGACGCAGTTCTACCGGATCTGGCGGAAGTACCGCTATCCGGCCGGCTTTCGGCCCGACGGCTTCGATACGGTGTCGCGCGGCGCGCTCAGTCTCGTCGGACTGGGGTTCCGCTCGCCTGAAACGCGCGCGCCGGACTGGGGGCTGCCGCGCGACGTCGGCGCGCGCGCACTGCTGTCGATGCTCGGGCTGGCCGCGCAGAAAACGCGTACCGCGGAAGGGCTCGCCGGCGTGCTGACACATGCGATACCGGATGCCGCGATCGACGTCGAGGAGTTCTATCCGGTGTGGCGTACCGTCAACGATTTCGAGCCTGCAGCGCTCGGCGAACAATGTCTGCTCGGACGCGGGTTCTACGATCGGGCGAACACGGTGCGCATCGTGATCACGCCGCACACGCGCGAAGCGGTCGCCGCGCTGGTGCCCGGGCAACCGGCATACCGGCAGATCACCGCGTTGCTGCGCTTCTACCTCGGCTACGAAAGCGAAGCGCTGCTCGAGATGCAGGTGCATCCCGACCTGATGCCGGAACCGTTGTTGGCCGCCGGTCAGGCGAACCTCGGCCTGACCACGCAGCTCGGGTCGCCGCCTGCGGTAGGGCACGGACCCACTCGCGTGACACGGGTGCAGCTGGGGCGCTGGAGCGGGGCGACGGAAACCGTATAAGCCCGCAGTACGAATCGCTGGCACAACGCGACGCAGAACTCGAAACATGGACAACAATCAGATGAACATTTTAAGGATACCGATTGGACGAAGCCTGGCCGGTGCAGTGGCCACCGTGGTGGTCGTTGCGACCGCCGGTTGCGGCGTCGGCCAGGCCGTGAAGGACAGCACGGTGGACGCTGCGAAATGGGCCTTCACGACGCAGGTGAAGACGATGAACCTGGACCTCGTCGCCCGCTCGTCGCTCAATGCCAACGCAGCGGGGCAGCCGTTGTCGACGGTGGTGAGGCTCTATCAGTTGAAGGACGCGAAGACCTTCGAGCAGCTCGACTATACCCAGTTGCAGACCAACGATCTCGATGTGCTGAAGGCGGATCTGCTTGCGACCAAGGATGTCGTGTTGCGCCCGGGCGCGAGCGCCAGCGTGGTCGAGCCGATGAACCCGGACGCGCAGGTGGTCGGCGTCGTGGCGTTCTTCCGTGAGCCGTGGGACGGCGCGGTGTGGAAACTGGCGGTGCCGAAGAAGCAGTGGAAAAAGACCGATCCGGTGAAGATCGAGGTGCGCGACAACACGCTTGTGCTGGTCGACGCGAAGGACCGGCCGATCGTGCGATCGGCGCCGCAGCAGAGCGCGCCGGCGCCGAAGCCGAAAGCGTCGGTGCAGCCCGGTACGCAGGATGAGGGTTGAGCAATTACGCTATTCGATCTTGAGCGGCGCAACGAGATGCGGTGTATCGGGCTACCGAATGATCCTGGATCGGCCGGATAGCAGATGACTGGGCTTGGAAAAATCGGAGGTAGCGGGAAATGCACAAAATGATGGCGCTGAAAGGCAATGCAACGACAACGGGCGGTCACGTGCTCGATGGTGACGAGTCCGATCTGGACCACGGACAACCCTATGCTTATCACATGGGCCGAGCGTCCTGCGGCCGTTGCGGCCAGACCGGGTCGATTTTCGGTACGGCGAAAACGTGGGGTGTAGGCAATACACACGGTGTACTCGACGGCGACATCGTCATGTGCGCATGTCCGCCCGGCGAAAATCGCGTCATTGCCCGGTCGACGTCGTACTACGGCGAATAGCCTGGCGGCCGGGAGTCTCACTTAGTCATATGC
>NZ_PQMX01000104.1:0-16015 GCF_004368385.1 Burkholderia sp. B10
ACCACGTCGACGTACTCGCAGCCGCCGTAGTAGCGCTTGCCCGGATAACCTTCCGCGTACTTGTTCGTGAGCTGCGAGCCCTGTGCGGCCATCACGGCCGGGCTCGTGTAGTTTTCCGACGCGATCAGCTCGATGTGGTCTTCCTGGCGGCGGTTCTCGTTCTGGATGGCGGCCCACAGTTCCGGATCGACGTTCGCGACGGTGCTGGTAGTGCGATTGAACATGATGATGGATCGAAAGAGAGTGATGGATGAACCGCGCAGGCGGCCGTGCCGAGGCGCTCGACGACGTCGACGGCCATGCCGCCGCGCGATGTCGGCTCGGCGGTCATGCGGCATCGCCATTCCAGCAGACGCCGATCGGTTCAGATAGAAGGATTGCGACAATCCGCTAGGACGCCTCGCGCGGCGCGCGGGCCTTTCGCGGAACGAATCATCGCCGGCGACGCGACGTGCAGCGCTCGCGTGGCGGAAACATCAGACATGAACTGCGGCCGGCGGCCGGCGTCGCCGACACGTGCAGGAGTGCAGCACGATGTCGGGCGAGCGGCCGCGGGCGCCCGCGCGCGACGCGAGACACGACCGGACGCGCGCCTCGGGCCGCCGACGTGCGCGACGGCGCGTCGATGAGGAAAGCCGCGGCCGAAGCCGCGCCGCGGCATGCCGGCGGCCGATCGTCGCGGTCGTCGCGCTCGCCACGGCCGGCCGATGCCGTCCCGGCACCGACCGTCGCGCTGCGCCCGCGCAAGACCGCTACGCGGTCACTCGTCGTCCTGCTGCTCCTGCTGCGCCTGCACCTGCCGCTGCTGGATGAACTGCCGCACGTCGCTCATCGTCACGCGGCCGGTATGCTTGGCGTCGATCTCGTCGAAGTGCTTCGCGACGAAGCCGAGCCCGCTGCTCTGCGCCTGCGCCTTCGTCACCGCCGCGCCGTTGCTCAGCACCGTGTTGCCGCCGAGCCGCGCGTCGACGCGCTGCTGCGCCTGTTGCTGCAGCGTCGCGCCGGTCGAAGGCAACACCGGCGCCGCGCGCGTCGACGGAAAGAACGGGCCGTCGACGCCATGCGCGCCGCGCGGCAGCTTCACCGGCGCGACCGCCTGCGGCGGCAGCGCATACGCACCGCTCGTCACGGCGCCGACGACGATCACCGCAGCCATACGCCGCATCAAATTGATTGGAGACATGATCACTCGCATTCGATGGATGAATAGAAGGTTCCTCGTTCGCAACGGGTCCGGCGCTTACGGCGCCGCGGCCACCGTGGTCGCGGCGCTCGCGCCCGGCGCGCTGCCGGTCGGCGTGCCGGCCGGGTTCTCGTCCGGCCACGGCGGCGGCAGCGTATGCAGCGTCAGCGCGGTCGGAATCCGCCGGCCCTGATAGAAGATCCTCAGATCGCGCTTCATCTGCGGGCGCGCGACGTCGTCGAGATACGTCATGTGGCCGCCCTGGAAGAAATTCACCTGCAGCTTCGGATTCAAACCCTTCACCGTCTGCAGACGAGCGAGCTGCTTCTCGGTGTTGAAGAACGGCGTCGCCAGATCGTGCAGGCCGTTCTCCGCGAGCACCTGCAGCTTCGGGTTGAGCTGCAGCGCGCCGAGCAGATCGGGGATCGTGTCGGGCATCGGCTGGCCGTCGTGCGAGAAGTCCCACACCTGGATGATGTTGTCGTTCAGCGGCAGGTAGGTCGCGTTCGGCGCGGTATAGCCGAGGTAATCGGGCATCTGCGTCGCGAGCGCGTTCGTGAACGGCTGCGAGATCAGGATGTCAGACGGATCGCCGTCGGTCTGCAAGCGCGGATCGGAATTCGGCAACGACACGCGTCCGTCGTAGCGGCCGATCGTCGTGCCGGGCAGCAGGCTCGTGCCGAACGGATTCGCGTTGAAGTAGCCGCGCAGCGCCTGCATCGTGAGGCTCGACGGGATCGACCACAGCCTGAGCGTCGCATCGCTCGGGAACACCGGCGTGCCGAGCGCATCCGGAATGCCGAGCTGGCTGAGCACCCACGACTGCGAATACCGCTGCAGCTGGTTGTAGATCAGCGTGGTGAACAGCTCCGTCTGCAACGCATACAGATACGGATTCACCGGCGTCGGCGACACCTGGTTGAAGTATTCGGCAACGGCCGCGTAGCCGGGCAGGTAACCGGCCACGGTATCGGTGTCGAGCAGCAGCCCTTCGGTCGACTGCGTGATCGCGACCGCTTCCACCGCATCGGCGAAGTAGTTGAGGATCGCCGACTGCAGCACGATGCCCGTCAGGTGCACGCCGGCCGATTCGAGCGCGAGCGCCAGCATGTCGGTGCGCGGCGTGCCGTACGACTCGCCGTACAGGTAGAGCGGCGACGCGCTGCGGCCGTTCACGTTCAGGTAGCGCTGGATGAAGTCGCGCATGATGTTGACGTCCGCGTCCGAGCTCCAGTATTTCTGGTTCGTGTTCGGCAACACGGCTTCGGACAGCCCGGTTCCGGGCGGATCGATGAACACGAGGTCGGTCGTGTCGATCAGGCTCTCCGCGTTGTCGACGAGCGGATAGTTCGGCCAGTTGCTGCCGAACAGCGGGTCGGGCGTCGCGACGCGCGTGGGCGCGAACGAGCCGAGCCGCAGCCAGATCGACGACGAGCCGGGCCCGCCGTTATAGACGAACGTGACCGGCCGCGGCTTGCCGTTCGCGCTCGGCGCCGTGTACGCGACGTACGACATCGACGCTTCCGCATTGCCGTTCGCGTCCTGCGCGGTCAGGTGGCCGGTGGTCGTCGTGTAGTCGATCGTGGTGCCGCCGGACTTCCACTGGTAGTGCATCACGGCCGCCTTCTCCGCGACTTGCGCGGGCGCGAGGCCGTCGGTCGCGTTCATCGAATAGGCGACCGGGTCGACGTACGGCTGGTTCGCCGCCGGCGTCGCATCGCCGCTCGCCTGCTGCGCGGCGGCCTGCCGGCTCGCGGCCGCCTGCGCGAGGCTCGATGCGCCGACCGACGACGAATCGTCGCCGCCGCAGCCCGCCAGCACGAGCGTCGCGACGGTCAATGCGCCTAGCGCGGCCAGCCGGGCGCGGCGTATGGCGCGACTGCGGGTACTGCTGCTGTCTGGTTTCATCTCTGTCCTTTGTGTCGGGTTGGATACCGCTTCACACAGGCCGTCGTCGCCGGCAACGAACGCACAGGCGCACCCGCCACTCGCGTTGCACGGTCGGCAGACGGCGGTTGGGGATTGGACTTCTTCGAGAGACCGAATTCGCTACGGACACGGCAAACTGCTGGCGGAGAATGATGCCGAGACGCCGCCCCCTTGCAGTTTTGAATACTTTTTTATTACGCGGTTTTACGACACCACAAAAATAGGCGGTGCTGCGCCGCGTTGTCAAAGATCATTCGGATATTAAAAAATCGCCGATGATGCAAACGGCCGTCAGTGTCTGGGATTTGAAAGACCGCGGCGCAGGCCCGCGTGGGCAGCGGCAGGAGAGCCGTTTCGTATTCGACGCGAGCGCCGTCACCCTTGTCGCACGGCGTTCTACGAAACGACGCATCGCGCGGCGAATGCTTTCAGATCGGCAAATCGTCTCTTTCGTTTTTATTATTTAAAACCGATTCGAATGGCGCGCTGATTTGAATCCGCGACCGCCCATAAAATACCGATTCAAATCGGTTTCAGGTTGGCGAGTGGAATTATTTACACGATGACGGAATCGCATCGCAAGCGACGCGGCATCGGCGACGCGGCTGAATGAACCGATATTCTCGTGAACCGTGGCGCATCGTATTGCGGGTCGCCCGCGAATGACGCGGGCGACCCGTGAAGCGGAGAACATGACGGCGACGTGCGGCGTCACCGCCGCCCACGCTCAGCGCGCGCGGCCCGGCAGCGCGATGTCGATCAGCACCGGATCGTGATCCGACGACCGATATGCATCGGGCGCGTAGTAGGTCTTCTGCTGGTCGGCCGACTTGTAGGCGAGCGTGTACTGCAGCGCGAGCGGCTCGTCCGCGTTGATGTGCCACTCGTGCACGGCCTTCACGTGCGCGGCGAGCGGCAGCGACGCGAGCGCGTGATCGAGATAACCGGCCTCGCCGTTGTACACGTAGCTGTACGCGTTCGCGCCGATCCAGCGCGACACGAGGTTGCGGTAACCCCGCGATTCGAGCATGCGGATCGGGTCTTCATGCGTGTAGCTGTTGAAATCGCCGATCAGCAGCGTGCCTTGCCCGGCGACGCCGGTCGGCGCGCCGGCGAGCCAGTCGGCGAGTTTCACGGCCGCACGCGTGCGCGTCGCGTTCCAGCAGCCCTGGCCGTCGCCCTGGTCGAGGTCGTCGTTCGCCGCATCGGGGCAGTTCTTCGACTTCAGATGATTGACGGCGATCGTCAGCGCGTGCCTGCCGCCGATGCGGCGGAACGATTGCGCGAGCGGCTGGCGGTTCCGCTCGTCGATCGCCAGCGTCGCCGCGCGGCCGACCGGTTCGACCGTGCGGCTGTCGTAGATCATCGCGACCGCGATCGCGTCGCCGCCCAGGCGCGACGCGCCCGGATCGACCACGCGCCAGCGGCTGCCGAGCTTTGCCGCGAGCTGGCGCACCGCGCCCAGTTCGCCGTAGCCGTTGTTCTGGATCTCCATCAGGCCGATCACGTCGGCATCGAGCGCCTGCAGCGCGCTGACGATCTTCGCCTCCTGACGCTGGAATTCCTCGTAAGTTTTCGCGCCGCGGTTGTTCGGATCGTCGAAGCCGCCGCCCAGCCCGTTGCCGTTGAAGTAATTGAGCACGTTGAACGACGCGACGCGCAGATTCGAGTTCGGATCGCGCGCGGGCGCGCGGGTGCGCGGGTTCGCACGCGCGTCGAACGCCGGCGCGGCCGCGCCGGGCAGCGGCTGCACGCGCCACGCGCCGTAACGCACCTCGAGCACGCCGTCGACGCCGCGCACCGTGTAGCCCGAGCGCAGCGTGTTCGCCGCCGACAGCGCGGGCGCCGGATACGGGACGCTCGCCGGGTTCTGCCGGTTCGAGCCGTCGTCGAGAATCAGCCGGTTGCGCGCGTTCGCGTCCATCAGCGTGCGCGCCTGCGCCGGCGGCACCACGCTCGTCGGCGTGCGCAGGCGGCCGTTGCTCAGCAGCACGCTGCCGTAGCGGCCCAGCTCGTAGTTGTCGGTGACGGTCAGCGTCTGCGGCAGGCGCACGCGCATCCCTTCATACGCGGCGAACGCGGCCGGGGCGTCGACCGGCAGCGTCAGCGTCGCCGGCGTGACCGTCTGGCCGTTCGCGCACACCGCGATCGCGCCGGCCAGCGTGAGCTGCGTCTGCCCGTATTTCTCTTCGACCTTGCCGGTCACGTGAACGAGATCGCCGGCCGTCGCGCGCGTCTTCGGCGCATAGACGAACAGCCCTTCGGACACGCCCGGCTGATTGCGCCGCTGCGCGTCGGCCTGCTGGACGAAGAAGCCGCCGAAGCCGTCCGCGCCGCCGAAGTCGGCGGTGACGACCGCTTCGATCGACACGTTCTGGCCGGCGAGCGGCGACGGCGCGCCGGGCCCCTGGATGTCGGCGATCGGCGTCGTGCTGCCGCCGCAGTTCGCGCTGACGGGCGCGGCGGTGGCGGCGACGACGGGTGCGGCGAGCGCGGGCAGCAGCAGGAGCGGCGCAAACAGGCGAAGTGTCGAGCGCATGACGGGAAACCCGGTTGTGAGTGTGCCGAAAGCTTAGCCGCGGTCGATGACAGTTGTTAGTAACCAAACGACAGATGGATGTAATGTGCGGCACGGCGCTTGCTCCGCGATACGGCACGCACGTTCGTCGGCAACCGGCCCGTCGTGGCGGCGCGAGTGCAGGCCCGAATGCAGCCCCGAGCGCATGCCCGCACCAGCTTGCCGAAAGCATCGGGCTCGGCTAGACTGCCGTTCGTCTTTGGGGAGTAGCCTGCTTTTCGCTCTGGAAAGCGAACGCGTCAACATACTCGGCTTGCGGCCGTGGCGCGTTCGGCCGAATCGGCTTGGCGAGACCATCGACGCATCGCGCCGTTCCGGGTCGGACGTCGGCAGATGCGTCATGGTTCGTCAACGTCCGACCACGGAGCCCCCATGTCCTTCGTCCCTTTCCCGTCGCGCTTCGTCCGCTTCCGCCATCCCGCCAACGCCCACCCGCGCGCGTGCGGAGGTGCCGCATGACGTTGATGCTCGTCGAACTGGCGTTCATGCTGATCGTCATCCTGATCGCCGCCGAACTCTTCACCAACGCGCTCGAACATCTCGGCGAACGCCTGAAGATCTCCGAAGGCGTGACGGGTTCGCTGTTCGCGGCCGTCGGCACCGCGCTGCCCGAGACGACGGTGCCGCTGCTCGCGCTGATCGGCGGCACGTCGAACGCCGCGGTGAACGAGGAAATCGGCGTCGGCGCGATTCTCGGCGCGCCGCTGATGCTCGCGACGCTCACCACCTTCCTGATGACGCTCGCCGTGATCCGCTCGCGCGGCGTGACCGGCACCATCGCACCCGAGCGCAGCGGCTTCGTGCGCGACCTGAACTACTTCATCGCCGCGTTCACGCTCGCGACGGTCGCGATGTTCGTCCCGCATCACGTGTGGGCCGTGCGCGCGCTGCTCGGCGCGATGCTGGTCGGCATCTACGTGATGTATGTGGTGATGACGCTGCGCGCGTCGACGCAGCTCGTCGACGCCGGGCACGGCACCGAGGCGCCGCACACGATGTTCCTGTCGCGCACCGGGCTGCCGACCAATCTGGCGACCATCGCGCTGCAGCTCGCCGTCGGCGTCGCGCTGCTGGTCGGCGGCGCGAAGGGCTTCATTCACGGCGTCGACGGCGTGTCGCAACTGCTCGGCATCTCGCCGCTGCTGCTGTCGCTGATCATCGTGCCGATCGCGACCGAGCTGCCGGAGAAGGTCAACAGCGTGCTGTGGATTCGCCGCTCGAAGGACACGCTCGCGTTCGGCAACATCACCGGCGCGATGGTGTTCCAGGGCACGCTGCTGCCGGCGATCGGCATCATGCTGACGCCGTGGGAGCCGCGCGCCGAAGTGCTGACCGGCGTGGTCATCACGCTCGCGGCGGCAGTGTGGCTGCGCGTCAATGCGCGGGCGCGCGGGCTCGCGATCTGGGCACTGCTCGCGAACGGCGCCGGCTACGCCGGCTATCTGTACGTGACGCTCACGCGTTGAATGCGCGCGGGCCTCGCCATTCACGCCGAGGCCCGCGCGTCGGTCAGGCGGCGTTCGCCAGCCCGTCGGCCTGCAGCACCTGCTGTACGGCCGCCCGCGCCCGCACACGCTCGTACCAGCTGCGCAGGTTCGCATGGCGGCTCAGGTCGATGTCCGCGTCGTACACCGAGCGCAGCCAGCCGGCCTTGCCCCAGCCGGTCAGCGCGAACAGATACGCATCGGCGATCGTGAAGGTGTCGCCCGTCAGATACGTGTGGCCGTCGAGCTGCCGGTCGATCCATGCAAAGCGGCTGTCGAGCTTCCGGCGCACCGGATCGACGTATTTGCCCGCCTGTACCGCGTACAGCAACGGAATGAATCCCTTGTGGATCTCCGTGCCGAGGAAGTTCAGCCATTCCATCAGCCGGTAGCGCGCGAGCGTTCCGTATGCCGGCGCGAGTCCGGCTTCGGGGCGCCGGTCGGCCAGATACTGCGCGATCACGGGGCCTTCGCGCAGCGTGGTGCCGTCGTCGAGCACGAGCAGCGGCACGTAGCCGAGTTCGTTCACGGCACGATAGTCGCGACCATCGTCGAACCGATGCCGGCGCGCGTCCACCGTGACGATCTGCGCGTCGAATTGCGCTTCGCGCAGCACGATGCAGATCGCCTGCGAGCAGCTGCCGGGAGCGTGATAGAGCTTCATGCGTTTCCTTGTGTGAATGTTTCGTATCTCTCTCGATTCGCCGCGACGCGGGCGCTAATATCTCGCATCGGCGCGGCGCTGAGAAGAAGGCAGTCGTTTGTGCCGTAGTCACAAAAAAGTTACCGACGCAGAGTCATCAGCATGAAAACGAGTGCGACAGGATGTTCCGTGGAAGAATCGATGCGGCTGCTCGGCGGCCGCTGGCGGCTGCTGCTCGTGTCGTATCTGCTCGATGGGCCGAAGCGCTTCAGCGATCTGCGTCGCGACATGCCGGGCATCTCGCAGCGGATGCTGACGCTCGACCTGCGTGCGCTCGAAGACGCCGGCCTCGTGCGACGCACCGTGTATCCCGAAGTGCCGGTGCGGGTCGAGTACGATCTGAGCGCGGACGGCGACCGGCTGCGCCCCGTCGTCGAAACGATGCGCGAATTCGGGCTGTGGCTGAAGGCGCGACACGTGACGGCGGATTGACGCGCATGCGCCGCTGCAGCGGCTTCCCTACCTCGAGAGAAACATCATGGAACTACACGCCACGCTCGGCGCCGCGACGGCCGACGTCGACGACGACGAGAGCTTCGCGAACCTCTACTGCTTCGACGCGGAGCAGGACTACTGCTTCTCGCTGCTGCGATTCCCGGACGACACGACGATCGAGGTGATGGTGCGCGACCAGCTCACCGCGCGCGTGGACGATCTGTCCGTCCGCCTGACGGAACGCACGCTCGAAGTCGAGCTCGACGAACGCACCGCCGCGCGACTCGACGGCAACACGCATTACGTGATTCATCTGGCGCCCGGCGAACATGATCGCGCGGTGCTGCGCGCCGCGCTGGCGGAGATCTTCGACGGCAAGCGCGGATATCGCGACGACACCGCGAGCGCGTGACGCGCCGACATCGGCGCAGGATTGCCGTGATATGACGCGCGGCGCGTATGACGAACCGCGCGCACAGGCGACTCCACACATTGCGCGCGCAACGTCCCATTAATGGGGATGACTGTCCAGATGTTGACGCGCGCGGTACGCGGGCCATAACGTTGTTCCGATGCCATTGAATACGGCCGTCCCGTCACGCGGGCACGCGCCGCACAAGCACAGGAGACGACCGTGGCCCATTCCGCGTCACGCACCCATGCCGCGCCGTCGGAGCAAGCGCGCGCGGGCGCCGATTCCGCAGCGCCCGACGCTCGCGCGTCCGCTGCATTTACCGCATCCACCGCATCCACCGCGCCGGCCAGCCGCAAGCGCATGGTCATCCTCGCGCTGCTGTTCGTCACGGTGGTGATCAACTACCTCGACCGCAGCAACCTGTCGATCGCCGCGCCCGCGCTGTTCAAGGAGCTGAACATCGACCCCGTGCGCGCGGGCCTGGTGTTTTCCGCATTCGGGTGGACCTACGCGCTGATGCAGATACCGGGCGGCTGGCTCGTCGACAAGGTGTCGCCGCGCGTGCTGTATGCGCTCGCGCTTGCGCTGTGGTCGGCCGCGACGCTGCTGCTCGGCTTCGTCGGCTCGTTCGTCGGGCTGATCGTGCTACGGCTCGCCGTCGGCGCGCTGGAAGCGCCGGCCTATCCGATCAACAACCGCGTGGTCACGACGTGGTTCCCCACCCGCGAACGCGCGGGCGCGATCGGCGGCTACACGTCCGGGCAGTTCGTCGGCCTCGCGTTCCTCACGCCGGTGCTCGCGTGGTTGCAGCTGCACCTCGGCTGGCACATGGTGTTCGTCGCGACCGGGCTCGCCGGCATCGCGTGGGCCGCGATCTGGTACGCGCTGTATCGCGAGCCGCGCGCGTTTCGCGGCCTCAACGCAGCGGAGCTCGCGCTGATCCGCGACGGCGGCGGCCTCGTCGATCTCGAAGACCGCATCGCCGCGCGGCCCGAACGTGTGCCGTCGACGTGGCGCGACCTCGGCGTCGTGCTCGGGCGGCGCAAGCTGTGGGGCATCTATCTCGGCCAGTTCGCGCTGAACTCGACGCTGTGGTTCTTCCTCACGTGGTTCCCGACCTACCTCGTCAAATATCGCGGCATGGACTTCATCAAGTCCGGCTTTCTCGCGTCGCTGCCGTTTCTCGCCGCGTTCGTCGGCGTGCTGTGCTCGGGCGTGCTGTCGGACTGGCTGATGCGGCGCGGCGCGTCGCAAGGCTTCGCGCGCAAGCTGCCGATCATCTCGGGGCTGCTGATCTCCACCTGCATCATCGGCGCGAACTACGTCACGTCGACCGGCTGGGTGATCGCGTTCATGACCATCGCGTTCTTCGGCAACGGCTTCGCGTCGATCACGTGGTCGCTCGTGTCGGGCCTCGCGCCCGCGCGGCTGCTCGGGCTCACCGGCGGCGTGTTCAACCTGATCGGCAATCTGTCCGCGATCGCGACGCCGATCGTGATCGGCCTGCTCGTCGACGGCGCGGACTTCTCGCGCGCGATCACCTACATCGCCGCGATGGCGCTTGCCGGTAGCCTGTCGTACGGGTTGCTGGTCGGCAAGGTCGAGCGGATCGATGCGTAAGGAACGGCCCCGAACCGATCTTGTGGTCGCGCCGACGATCGGGCTGGGCGCGGCACGCCGAGCGGGGCGGTAGCTGCCGACCTTGGGTTTGGATGCGTGCCGGCCACACGCACGGCCGCTGTCGCGCATTCCTCCGACGCAAGGCTGTGCGAACGCGCGGATGCGTCGGTCATCGGTCGGTACGGCAGCACGTCGTCATCGAGTAATTGGATCGACTAAGGCACGCCGAGCGAAGCGGTAGCTGCTGGCCTTGCATTCGGCCGCGTGCCGGCCACACGCACGGCCGCTGTCGCGCAGGCTTCCGACGCAAGGCTGTGCGAACGCCCGCATGCGTCGGTCCTCGCCGGTACGGCAGCACGTCGTCATCGACTAACTGAATCGACTAAAGCCCACGCGTCGCGCTCGACAACGCGCGGACGCCGCCGCTCCTTTACACTGCCCGTTACGCCGGCCTTCACGGCCGCCGGAACGCGTCGTCCGACGCGCGGAGCCATCGCCCGCCGCCCCGTGGTTCCCCGTGATGACGCCCGACGCCGCAACCGCTACAATCGCGCCCGCTTCCTACCGAGAGACCCGCATGCCGCTCGACATGAACGCCTGCCACCGCGACGACGACCGCTTCGACGTGTCGTTCAAGGCGCTGGGCAAGCTGATCGAGACGGTCGGCACGCCGCATTTCGTGCCGCACCTCACGCGGCTGCTGAACGACGTCGTGCCGCTCGACGTCGCGCACGTCGAACGCTCGCGCGTCGACGGCGCGATGCCGACCGGTTACCGCTGCGAATGGATCGGCAGCAGCGGCATCGGCACCGCGACCGCCGAAATCTCCGACGTGATGACGCTCTACTACGAGCGCTTTCTCGACAGCGACCCGCTGTTCGCCGGCCTGCGCGGCAAGACCGGCACGATGCTGGTCGTGCGCGACATCGCGGCGATCCCGCCCGGCGAATTCCGTCAGCGGCTGTTCGACGACGTGCGTATCGGCCACGAATGCGTGCTCGCGCGCGGCACGCGCTACGCGCAGCATTCGATCGCGCTCGAACGCGGTCGCGACCGCCCGCCGTTCACGCTCGCCGAGATGAACCGCTTTCGCAGCATCAGCGACGTGCTGTTTCCGCTGCTCGAACTGCATGCGTCGACCACCGCCGCGCGCCGTATCGCGCATCCGGCCGCCGACCTGCATCCGCTCGCGCAGTTCGACGCGCGGCTCGCCGCCGACGGCGCGAAGCTGTCGAAGCGCGAATACGAAACCTGCAAGCATCTGCTCTCGGGCAAGACCGTGCCGGAGACGGCCGACATCCTCGGCGTGCGTGTGGCGACGGCCGAGTCGTACGTGAAGCGCGCGTTCGCGAAGCTGGGCGTGCGAACCAAGCGCGAGCTCGCCGCATGGGGAGCCGCCGCGCCGGCGTCCCGCCGCGCCGCGCGACAGGCGGACGACGTGCCGCCCGCGCGGGGCGAATGATCGGTGCGAGCGACGCGCGCGCCCTATCGCCGAAGCCGCTTCAGTTGTAGCCGAGAATCGCGACCGCCGCGACCTCCGGCCGATCGACCGTGCCACCGACGAGCGACGTCATCGGCTCCTGCAGCACCGCATGGTACGAGGTCGCGCGTACCTCTTGCGATGCGTCGGCGTCGTACTGCGGCGGCGCGTCGAATGCGTGACGACCTGCGACGTTGCCGGTTTGCGATTGCGTAAAAGTCATCTCCACTCCTTTTGATATGTCGTTGGTGTTCTAGCTCGCCCGTTTCAACACCGGCGCATGCGCGTTTTCGGCGCGCGCGAGCTGGGCGCGCGTGCGTCGCGTGACGTGAATCACCGCGAACACGACCGGTGCGATCAGCAGACCTTCCGCCAGCTCGGGATCGACCGGCAGGTTCATCACGTGCAACGCCTTGAACGCCGCGGTGGCGAGCGACAGCACGTAATACGAGATCGCGGCCACCGACAGCCCTTCGACCGCGTGCTGCAGATGAAGCTGGTTGCGCGCGGTGCGCTCCATGCCGACGAGCAGGCGCGTGACGTCCTGTTCCTGCGCCAAGTTCACGCGCGTGCGCAGCAGATCGACCGCGCGCGCGATGCGCGCCGCGATCTGCTCGTGACGCGCCCACACGCTGCGGCAGGTTTCCATCGCCGGCGCGAAGCGCCGTTCCATGAATTCGGCGATCGTCGGCATCCCTTCGATGCGCTCCTCGCGCAGCTCGTGGATGCGCGCCAGCACGAGCTTCTCGTACGCGCGCGACGCGCTGAAGCGCGCGCCCGAGCCGGACAGCGCTTCGACCCGCACCGCGAGATGCGTGAGCTTCACGAGCAGCGCGGCGTCGTCGCCGTCGGCACCACCGGCGTCCATGCGCTGCATCAGCGCATGCAGCGCCGTATGGATGTCGTCGAGCTCGCGGCTCATGCGCCGCGCGACCGGCAGCGCGAGCAGCGCCATCATCCGGTACGTCTCGATTTCGTAGAGGCGCTGCAGCAGACGGCCGCCCTGCTCCTCGCGGAAATCCTCGTCGATCACGAGCAGCCGCATGAAGCCGTCGTCGCGCACGTGCCAGTCGCAGAACACCTTGCCGCTGCCGAGCACGCTGCTGCCGACCAGCGCCGGCCCGTCGATCCAGCGGCGCAGCTCGCCGCGCACGAGCCGCGCGGCATCGCCCGACAGCAGTTCCATGCGCACCGCGACGAAGCGGATGCCCGCGAGCCGCGCGAACCATGCAGGCGGAACGCCTTCGATGGCGAGATCGTCGAAATAGCCGGAGTCGCGGCGTGGCGCGACGAACGTGAAGGTCGAGAATTCGGTGTGACGCTCCCACTTCACGTACCAGCCGCACGGCGACTGCACCGCATGGTGGGTCGCACCTTCGTGCGGCGCGTCGAGGCCGGTATCGCGGCACAGCGCGTGCAGCAGCGTTTCGTGGATGTCGGGCTGGCCGTCCGCGTAGATTGCGTAGTGCGTGAGCGACACGGCTTCGGCGATCCGCAGGAACGGCCGCGCATGCAATTCAGCGGCCAGTGCGGCGCGCAACGGATGATCCATCATCGATACACCACTCTGTTCGGTTCGACGCGGCGTGCCGGCAGGCCCGCGATCGCCGCGCCGCATCGGGCGATACGGCCGGCGTGTTTTCACTATGGCAGACACGCTGCGACAATAAAAACGCATAATGCTGATCGTTACGTTCAGCTTTCCTGATACCGATGAAGATGCTCGATCACGAGGTTCTGGCCACGGTCGTCGCCGTTGCGGAAACCGGCAACATGACCCGCGCCGCCGAAGCGGTGAACCGCTCGCAATCGGCCGTGAGCATGCAGATCAAGAGCCTCGAGGAAGCGATCGGCCGGCCGCTGTTCGTGCGCAAGCCGCGCAGCATCGTGCTGACGCGCGAGGGCGAGGTGCTGCTGGGATTCGCGAGGCGCATGCTGGCGTTGCGCGACGAAGCGTGGGCGGCCGTGGTGCGGCCGGAGGTGACCGGCAAGGTCGTGATCGGCGTGCCGGACGACTATGCGTCGTCGCTGCTGCCGTCGGTGCTGAAGAAGTTTTCGGCGACCTATCCGAAGGTCGAGATCCAGGTGATCGGGCTGCCGAGCAGCGCGCTTGCGCCGCTGCTGAAAGACGGCACCGTCGATCTGGTGTGCGGCACGCGCATCAAGGGGCTGTCGGGCGACTTCATCCGCCACGAGCCGATGGCGTGGGCCGCGATGACGAACGGGCCGCGCGTGTGGGAGGAGCGGCCGTTGCCGATCGCGGTGTTCATGCCGGGCAGCGTGGCGCGCGAGAACGCGATCCGCAGCCTCGAACGCGCGAAGCTGCCGTTTCGCACGTCGTACGAAAGCCCGAGCCTGCTCGGGCTGCTCAGTATGGTGGAAGCCGGCCTCGCGGTCGCGCCGCTCGCGCGCTGCGCGATCCCCGCGCAGCTGTCGATGCTCGGCCGCTCGCACGGGCTGCCTGACCTGCCGCCGCTCGAGCTGATACTCGCGCGCAGCACGAAGTCGAAACGGCCGCCGTGCGACTTTCTCGCCGAACAACTGATGGAAGACCTGCAGCGGCAAACCGGCCAGGCCGGCGACGCCTGAACGTCGGTCAGGCGCGCGCCGCGCCGGTCGTCACGACTCGCCCGGGCACGGCTGGCCGGCCACGGCGTGCGCCGCGTTGACGATGCCGGCCACCGCGTCGACGAGCGCTTCCAGCGTGTCGCCGTGCACGTGCCGCGCGGCCGGTGGAACGTATTCGTGGCGTCGGCCGCCCCACTGGGAGCCCGCCGTCACCGACAGCGTCGCGCCGAACCGGTTGCCGTGCCGCCGGCCGAAGATGCCGACGCGCTCGTCACCCAGATACGCCTGCTCCGGAAGAGACAGGCGGATTTCGGCCGCAACCTGCTCGGGATCGCCGGCGCGCGTCTGTGCATCGACCGTCGGCGCGAACACCTTCGCGATCCGGAAGGTCACGTGCGAATCCCACGCGGCCAGCGGGCCGCCGGCCGCGTCGACGCGCTCGAGGTCGACCGACCATTGATGACGATCCGGCAACCGGATCGCCTGACGCAGCAGCACGTCTGCCGCGCGCACCGTCATCAGCAACTGCCGGGCCAGCTGTGTGCCCGACGGCAGCGTCACCGCGCGCACGCGACGGCTTGCCGAGCGCGCGGTGTGCACTTCTTCTGTGAGGTACATGCATCCTCCGTGTCCAGGGCCAGCGCCGCGTACGACGCGACGCACAATCGTCCACCGCAGCCGGCCGTGCAAGGGCGCGGCGATCGGCAAAAAGGTGGCGGATCCAACCAGCAATCGGCGTTCCCGGGGCGGCGAGGCTTGTTCCGTGCGGTCCGGGCGGCCCACGCGGTCCACGGGTCGGACGAGCGGACCGATGATCGCGTCGGTCTGCTGCGCCATCAGCATGTGCAGCGTGAAGTCCAGATCTTCCGGCGCGATCTCGAGCTGCACGCGGATCGCGTCGCGCCCGGCGGTCGCGCCGACGACATACGCGCCGAGCGGCGAATGCAGCCGCGCCGCATCGGCGCTCAGCGTGATCGGCAACTGCGCAGGCGCGCGGCGACGTGAACGCCACGGCACTGCAGCAAGCAGTGGATGGCGAACGAAGCTAAACACCGGCGGAGGTGGGACGGGAAGAATGGGGGTCATGGCGCGGGTCGAAGGCATCTCCGTCGATTGAATACGTCTGGAGCTTATAGGCCCGCGCATAAACACCGTGCAAAAAAACGGCACTGCGGTGCAAAAAACGGTACGCCGATGTCGATGGGCGGCGGGCGTCGACGCGCAATCAGTGCGCCGGCCGGGGATTGCGCTTTGCCGGGCGTGCTGGGATGGCAGGACAGTCGGTCGCTTCAGCGATGCTCTAGCGCCTCATTACGCCGGTCCGATCGCGCCCCGTTCTCGACGGCCCGCGCGGCCCAATGGGCTGTATCCCGATTGAAAGAAAGTCGGCGCTACGTCGCTCATTCGACGACGAATCCCCGCAGCATCAAGCAAATGCCCCGCCACGTAGCGCTTCAACGGAACGCCGACTCACCGGCCGTCAAAATCGCGCCCGAACGCACAGACGAACCGACCGTGCCGGCGCGGCTTGCTCGGCTCGGCTCGGCTCGGCTCAGCTCGCTTAGCTGGCTTGGCTTGGCTTGGCTTGGCTTGGCTTGGCTTGGCTGGGCTGGGCTGGGC
>NZ_PQMX01000105.1:0-16011 GCF_004368385.1 Burkholderia sp. B10
CCCGCACCCCGCTCCGATAAGCCCCCGGCGGCACCCCATACCAGCGCTTGAACGCCTGCGAAAAGCTCGATAAATCGCTGAAGCCGAGCCGTTCGGCCACTTCGGTCAGCGGCAGATGCGCGTCGCCGAGCAGCGCCTCGGCCATCGCGCCGCGGGCCTCGGCCAGCAGCGTACGGAACGTCGTGCCCTCCTCATGCAGCCGGCGCTTCAGCGTGCGCGGGCTCGTGTTCATCAGCCGTGCGATGTCGTCGAGCGAAAACGGCACGTTGCCGGGCGTCGCGGTCAGATACTGCCGCACCATCTCCGCCGTGCCGATCCGGGCACGCCGCGCATCGAGCAGATGCGCGCACATCTGCTCGCACATCGAAACGGTCAGCGGATTCGCATGCGGCAATGGACGGTCCAGAAACGTGCGATCGAACCCGAGGCTGTTCGCCCGCGCGCCGAATACCGGTTCGATGCCGGCAATGCGCGGCGCGGCGCCACTCGGCGCGCTCGCCGCCTGCATCGTGAAGCGCGACAACCTGAAATCGCCGCCGCCGATTTCCTGCAGCAGCACGGCAGCGGCCGCCATGTCGCGCTCGACGAGGAAACGGCTCAGATCGGCCTCGAGCTCCGGCGCACCGAAATTCAGCACGCCCGTATGCGGCTCCTCGCGGTACGTGATCACCGTGTACGCATACGTGAGCGGCAGGAAGCGCATCGCGAGCGCCAGCGCGTCGCGCGCGGTCGCGCTCGCGATCAGCCCATAGCCCCACACGCCGTACGCGGAGAAGTGATAGCGCTGCCCGGCCTCGAACCCCAGGCCCGGCGCACGCCCGAGCGCGCGCACCAGGTTGCCGGTCAGCCGCAGTTCCTGCGCGGCCGTCACCTCGGCGTTGGGATCGTCGAGCTGCGCGTCGGCGAGGCCCGTGCCGGCCAGCAGCCTTGCATGCGGCACGCCCCGTTCGTCGCCGAAATCGACCAGCAGCCGTGCGCTGGCCGGACTCCGGGTGAAGTCCCAGAAGCTCATGCGGAGAAACCCTCGAAGCGCCGATTTGGCCCAAATACTAAAACAATTGTCCCGAACCAGCATTGGTGTTTTCCCATGCGGCCCGCACCATCGGCGTCATCAGTCGTCGCCCGAACGACGCCAACACCCCGGAGGAGACACCATGCGACCGAGTCGCCCACCCGAGCTCGCCGCCAGCTTCGAACGCCAGCGCTCCGCCTATGCGCGCGATCCCGCGCCGCCGCTCGCGATCCGCCTGTCGCGGCTCGACCGTCTGCGCGCGCTGCTCGATACGCATGAAGCCGCGCTCGTGCAGGCGATCGACGCCGATTTCGGCGGACGCTCCGCGCACGAGACGCGGCTCGCCGAACTGTTCGTGGTCCGTAGCGGCCTGCGCCATGCGCGCGCGCACCTGCGGCAGTGGATGCGCGAGCGCCGCGTGCCGACCGCCGCGCATTTCCGGCCGGGCTACAACCGGATCGCGCCGCAACCGCGCGGTGTCGTCGGCGTGATGGCGCCGTGGAACTATCCGCTGCAGCTCGCGCTCGGGCCGGCGGTCGCCGCGCTCGCCGCCGGCAACCGCGTGCTGGTCAAGCCGTCCGACCTGACGCCGCGGCTGTCGGCCCTGCTCGAATCGCTCGTCGCCGACGCGTTCGATGTGGACGAACTCGCCGTCGTCACCGGCGACGTCGACACCGCGAAGGTGTTCGCGCGCCTGCCGTTCGACCATCTGTTCTTCACCGGCTCGACCGCGGTCGGGCGCGACGTCGCGCAGGCCGCGGCCGCGAACCTGACGCCGGTCACGCTGGAACTGGGCGGCAAGTCGCCGGCGATCGTCGACCCGTCGTGCGATCTGGCGCACGCGGCCGCGCGCATCGCGTTCGGCAAGCTGCTCAACGCCGGCCAGACCTGCATCGCGCCCGACTATCTGCTGGTGCCGGCCGGCACCGCCGAGACCGTCGCTGCACGCGTGGCGGACGCGATCGCGCATCACTACCCGACGCTCGCCGCCAATCCCGACTACACGTCGATCATCGCCGCCACGCATCGCGACCGCCTCGCGGCGCTCGTCGACGACGCGCGCGCCGGCGGCGCACGCGTGCGCGAAGTGAACCCGGCAGGCGAACGCTTCGCTGCCGGCTCGCGCAAGTTCGCGCCGACCCTCGTGCTGGACGCGCGCGACACGATGCGCGTGATGCGCGAGGAGATCTTCGGCCCGGTGCTGCCGATCGTCGAATACGCGGATCTCGACGATGCGATCGACCGCGTGAACCGCGGCCCGCGCCCGCTCGCGCTGTACTGGTTCGGCCGCGACGCCGCGCGGCGCGATCGCGTGCTGCGCGAGACGGTGTCGGGCGGCGTCACGGTGAACGACTGCCTGTGGCATCTCGCGCAGGAGCACCAGCCGTTCGGCGGCGTCGGCGCGAGCGGCATCGGCGCCTATCACGGCAAATGGGGCTTCGATACGTTCAGCCACCACAAGCCCGTGTTCCATCAGGCGCGCCGCAGCGGCACCGCGCTGTTCCATCCGCCGTACGGCAAGACCTTCGATCTGCTGCTGCGCGTGCTGACGCGCTTCGCGTGACCATCGACCACTGGGAGACGATTCCATGAGCAGGACTTTCGACTACATCGTCGTCGGCGGCGGTTCGGGCGGCTGCGTCGCCGCGGGACGGCTGACCGAGGACCCTTCCGTGACCGTCTGCGTGCTGGAGGCCGGCGGCCGCGGCGACGACGCGCTCGTCAACGTGCCGACCGGCGCGGTCGCGATGCTGCCGACGCGCGTGAACAACTGGGCGTTCGACACCGTGCCGCAGTCTGGGCTCGGCGGACGCATCGGCTACCAGCCGCGCGGCAAGGCGCTCGGCGGCTCGTCCGCGATCAACGCGATGGTGTACGTGCGCGGCCATCGCGTCGACTACGACGGCTGGGCCGCGCTCGGCAACGAGGGCTGGGCCTACGACGACGTGCTGCCTTACTTCCGGCTCAGCGAACACAACGAATGCTTCGACGACGCGTTTCACGGCCGCGACGGCCCGCTGTGGGTCAGCGACCTGCGTACCGGCAACCCGTTCCATGCGCGCTATCTCGAAGCGGCGCGACAGGCCGGGCTGCCGCTCACCGACGACTTCAACGGCGCGCAGCAGGAAGGCATCGGCCTCTACCAGGTCACGCAGAAGCACGGCGAGCGATGGAGTGCGGCGCGCGCGTATCTGCTGCCGCACGTCGGCCGCCGCGACAACCTGAGCGTCGAGACGCACGCGCAGGTGCTGCGCATCCTGTTCGACGGGACGCGCGCAACGGGCGTCGAGGTGCGGCAGCACGGCGAGGTGCGCACCTTGCGGGCCCGGCGCGAGGTCGTGCTCGCGGCCGGCGCGCTGCAGACGCCGCAACTGCTGATGCTGTCGGGCGTCGGCCCGGCCGATGAACTGCAGCGGCTCGGCATTCCGGTGCGCGTCGATCTGCCGGGCGTCGGCCGCAACCTGCAGGACCATCCGGACTTCGTCCTCGGCTACCGCACCCGCGGTGTCGACACGATGGGCGTGTCCGCGCGCGGCGCGCTGCGCCTGCTGCGCGAATTCGCGCGCTTTCGGCGCGAGCGGCGCGGCATGCTGACGTCCAATTTCGCCGAAGGCGGCGGCTTCCTGACGACCCGCGCCGGCCTCGCCGCGCCCGACATCCAGCTGCACTTCGTGGTCGCGCTGGTCGACGATCATGCGCGCCGGCACCATGCCGGCCACGGGCTGTCGTGCCACGTGTGCCTGCTGCGCCCGCGCAGCCGCGGCACGGTCACGCTGCACAGCGCCGATCCGCTCGCGGCGCCGCGCATCGATCCGGCGTTCTTCGCCGATCCGCGCGACCTCGACGACATGGTCGCCGGCTTCCGGCTCACGCGCCGTTTGATGGAAGCGCCGGCGCTGGCCGACTGGACCACGCGCGACGTGTTCACCGCCAACGTGAGCACCGACGACGAGATCCGCGACGTATTGCGGCGCCGCACCGATACCGTCTATCACCCGGTCGGCACCTGCCGGATGGGACGCGACGCGCTCGCCGTCGTCGATCCGCAACTGCGCGTGCATGGCGTCGACGGGCTGCGAATCGTCGATGCGTCGGTGATGCCGACGCTGATCGGTGGCAATACCAATGCGCCGACGATCATGATCGCCGAGAAGGCGGTCGACCTGATCCGCGGCGTGCGCCGCGTGCCCGCGCGGCCGTCCATCGACACCGCATCCGAAACCGCCGCCCCATCGTGCCCGTCCTGCACCTCGGACGCGGCCCACCACCCGGAGGAAAACCGTCATGTCGTCGCCTGAAACGTCACGTCCCGCCGAAGCGAGCGCACCGCTCGCGGCCATCGTCATCGGCGCCGGCTTCGCCGGCATCGGCATGGCTGTCGCGCTGCAACGCGCCGGCATACACGACTTCGTGATCGTCGAGCGTTCGCACGACGTCGGTGGCGTGTGGCGCGACAACCGCTACCCCGGCGCCGCATGCGACGTGCCTTCGCATCTGTACTCGTTCTCGTTCGAGCCGAACGCGAACTGGTCGCGCGTGTTCGCACCGCAACCGGAGATTCATGCGTACCTGCAGCATTGCGCGCGCAAGTACGGGCTGGCACGCCATCTGCGCTTCGGCGCCGAGGTCGAGCACGCACGCTATGACGAAGCCGGTGCGTTGTGGCGCGTCGCGCTCGCCGACGGCACGACGCTCAGCGCCGCCGTGCTGATCAGCGGCACCGGCCAGTTGAGCCGGCCGGCGCTGCCCAAACTGCCCGGCATCGATACGTTCCGCGGCCGCGCGTTCCACTCCGCGCAATGGGATCGCGACTATCCGCTCGCGGGCAAGCGCGTGGCGGTAGTGGGCACCGGCGCATCGGCGATCCAGTTCGTGCCGGCGATCGCCGGCGACGTCGCGCGGCTGCTCGTGTTCCAGCGTTCGCCGGCCTACGTGCTGCCGCGCCCGGATCGACCGTATCGCCGCTGGGAACGCACGCTGTTTCGCCGCTTGCCGGGGGCGATGAAGCTGCATCGCGCGTCGATCTACCTGCGTTACGAATCGCGCGCGATCGCCTTCACGCGGCTGCACGGGCTGATGGACTTCGCGGTCGGCCGGCCGTTCCGGAAGCTGCTCGCACGCGACGTGCGCGACCCTGCGCTGCGCAGCAAGCTCACGCCCGACTATCCGATCGGCTGCAAGCGGATCCTGCTGTCGAGCGACTACCTCGCCGCGCTCGGACGCGACAACGTCGAGCTCGTCACGCGGGGCATCCGCCGCGTGACCGAAACGGGCATCGAGACCGACGACGGCGTTCACCATCAAGTCGATGCGATCGTCTACGGCACCGGTTTTGCCGCGACCGAATTCCTGTCGCCGATGCGCATCACCGGTCGCGACGGGCTCGACCTGAACGACGCGTGGCGGCGCGGCGCGCAGGCGTATCTGGGCGTCACCGTGCCGGGCTTTCCGAACTTCTTCATGCTGTACGGCCCGAACACGAACCTCGGCCACAACTCGATCGTCTACATGCTCGAAAGCCAGATCGCGCACGTGATGCGCTGCCTCCGCGCGATGCAGCGCGACGGCGCGAGCGCGATCGACGTCGACCCGCGCCGCTACCGCCGCTACAACGCGCACGTGCAACAACGGCTCGAAGGCTCGGTGTGGAGCGGCTGCAAGAGCTGGTACGTCGACGCGTCGGGCCACAACAGCACGAACTGGCCCGGCTTCACGCTCAGCTACCGCTGGATCACGCGCTTCACCGGCCTGTCCGCGTATCGCTTCTCGCGACCGCTGGCCGGCGACACCGCGCCGACACAGGCGGTCGTCGTCGCGCCGCCTGCCGGGCGCGTGGAAGCGCTGGCCGCAGCGTCGTTGCGCGGTTTCCTGCGCGCTGCGTTCCGGCCGCTGATCGGGCCGCCGTTCGGCGCGCGCGTGCAGCGCCGCGTCGTCGCGATGCTGTCGCCGCTGATGCCCGGCGCGGGCGGCACGCTGCGCTACCGGACGGCTGTCGCCGGCGTGCCGGTCGAAGTGATCGCGCCGAAACGTGGCGACGCCGGCGGCGTGATCCTCTACTTGCATGGCGGCGCCTTCTGCGTCGGCAGCCCGCGTACGCATCGCAGCGTGACGACGCGCCTCGCGGCCGAAGCCGGGCTGCCAGTGTGGGCGCCCGACTACCGGCTCGCGCCCGAGCATCCGAGCCCGGCGGCCGTCGACGACGCGCTGGCCGCGTACGAGGCGTTGCGCGCGCAGGGCTACGCGCCGCACCGCATCGTGATCGCCGGCGATTCGGCCGGCGGCGCGCTCGCACTGGCGCTCGCCATGGCGCTGCGCGAGCGCGGCGAGCCGGCCGCGGCCGCGCTGCTGCTGATCTCGCCCGTGACCGACGCGGCGCTCGGCTGCGCCACGCTCTCCTCGCGCCGCCACGACGATCCGATGATCCGCCGCGGCTGGCTCGAACAGGGGCTGCGCTGGTATCACGGCGCGGGCGCCGGCGCGTCGCGCGGCCCGCTCGACGCCGACCTGCGCGGGCTGCCGCCGATGCTGGTGCAGGTCGGCGATCAGGAGGTGCTGCTGTCGGACGCCCAGCGGCTCGCCGCGCATGCGCGCGCATGCGGCGTGCCGTGCCGGCTCGAGATTCATGCCGCGCGCTGGCATGTGTTTCATCTGCAGGCGTTCTATCTGCAATCGGCGCGCGACGCGTTGCGGACGCTGGCCGGATTCGCCGCGCAGCGCGTTGCCGCGCCGGTGTAGTGTTGCTTGCTGCGGCGATGCTTGACGAGCCTGGCGGTCGTACGCGGCTGCCAGAGCACGCCCCCCGCGCCCGCATGCGCGTCAAAACCGATGCCGGATCCCGACCGCCATCACAAGTTGATTCGCGCCGGATGCGCGCGAGAAATTCGAGATCTGCGCGCCGGCAATGCCCGTTCCGGCCAGTCCGTTCGCATGCTGGAACAGCGCTTCCGTATAAACGTCGGTGCGCGGCGACAGCGCATCGATCGCGATGACGCCGGCTTGCTGCCATCGCGGCCGCGCCGCTCCCGCCGCACCGTCGAACGACGCGACGGTGAACACGTAGTCCGCCGCGACGGTCCATTTGCGCGTCAGCGCGTAGCGCGCGTTGATCTCCGCGTTGTGGAACGTGATGTTCGCGCCGTGCAGCACGATCGGCGCATCGGCGACGTTGTTGATCGACGTGACCGCATCGAGCCGCGTGCGCGTCGCGATCGCGGACACCCGCAGCCGGTCCCACGTGTAAGCGGCCGCCGCGCTGACGGTGCGCTGCCGCGCCGCGTTGAACGGCGCGCCGGCCGGCTCCGCGCCATCGGCATTGGCGGGCGGCAGATTGCCTTCGCGGTCGAATGCGAGGTAGCTCGCGCCGGCCGAAAACGGCCCGTGCTCGTAGGTGGCCGCGAACGCGTAGCCGCGGTTGTTGCCGAAGCCGCCGGCCTCGTTCGAAAATCCGTACGTCGCGCCGAACCGGAAGCCGCCGAGCAGCGGGCTCGTGTACTTCACCGAGTTGTTGGTGCGCGTGTAGTTCGCGAGATTGTCGTTGTCGAACGGATGCGCGAACGCGACGCCGCCGAACGGCGTGCCGGCCAATGCAAACGGCTGAACGAGTTGCAGCGTCGAATCGAACTGGCGGCCGACCGTCACCGTGCCGTACCGGCCGGACGCGAGCCCCACGTAAGACTGGAAGCCGAACAGCCGCCCTTGCTGCCCGAGCGCACCGTTGGTGACCGCAAAACCCGTCGCGAGCAGAAACAACGCGTTCAGATCGGCGCCGAGCGGCTCGTTGCCGGAGAGCGTCAAACGGCTCACGTTGGCGTCGCCGGATTTCGCCTGCAACGCGTGCGCGTCGCCGCGGTGGCTGCCGATGTCGTCGACGAACGCGATCCCGCCGTCGATCAGGCCGGAAATCGCGACCGAGCCCTGCGCACGTGCGACGGCCGGAATGAACAGCGCGACGATGCAGCCGCGCACGGCGGCCCGAATCCGTGGGTTCATACGCGCTGCCGCGATGCGCTCGACGGCTTGCCGGACGCCGCTTCCGCGCGGCGCAACGGCGCGCGCTGCACGGCCGAGATGCGCGAACGCAGCGCATGGACGATCCACGCGCGCTCGGCCACTTCCCGCTGAATTTCGCGCGCGTGGCCTGACGCGCGATCGCCGTCGCGCGGGCTTTCCGGCCGCGTCGCGTGCGCGGGCGCCGGCCCGGCGTCGGCGATCAGGCGCGCGGCGTCGCGCGCGGCGGCGGCAATCGTCGCCCGGTCCAGGGCGTCGAGCGTATCGTCGAGATACTCGACCGGCGCGAGCGCGCCGACCAGCGCCTTCATCTGCTGCATCGCGACGGTTGCGCTCGCGGTGCGCGGGTCGGACGCAATCGACTCGAAACGCGTCGCCGCGATGGTCGCATCGAGCCGGTCGATCGCAACGCACGCCTGGCGGCGCAGCACGGTCAGCGATTCGCGGCGCGCGCGCGCGCGCGCGGGCGCGTCGTCGCCGACCGCGCGCAGGTAGGTCGCGGTGGCCGCCATCGCGAGATCGGCCACCTCGCCGATCCGGTGATGCTCGCGGTCGGGCCATGCGAGCAGGCTGATGACCACGCCGACCAGCACCCCGGCAAAACTGTTGCCGACCCGCAGCGCGGCCAGCATCCATGACGGCCCGATCGGCGTCCCGAGATGCGCGACCAGAATGAAATGCGACGTCAGGAACAGGATGTACGACACGTAGCTCACGCTGCGCGTCGCGAGCGTGCCGGTGGCGAGCGGCAGCACCGCCAGCGCCAGCAGCAGCGGATCGTGAACCAGCAGCGACACGGCCGACGCGAGCACCGCGCCGAGCAGCGTGCCGCCGATGCGCAGCCCGGACAGCTTCACCGTCTGCGACAGCGTCGGCTGCATGATGAACATCGTCGTCAGCGCGAGCCAGTATCCCTGCTGCACGCCCGAGATGCGCGCGAGCGCGACGGCGATCATCGCGGCCACGGCAAGACGCGATGCATATCGATGAAACGGATTCGGCGCGACGATCTCGCGGCGCAGCGCGGCGAGCCGGCCCGCGCCGCGCGCGGGCTTGCCCGGTGCCGGCGCGGTGAGCGCCGCAGGAACGGCCGCGGTAGAAGGCGACTCCACCGCCGGATGAAGCAGCACTGCCGCGTATCGCGCGATCAGCGTTTCGCACGCGCGTAACCACGTCAGCCCCGCGTCGTCGCGATGCGCAACACGAAACTCGGCGACGCGCCCCGCGAGCGTCGCCCGGAGTTCGGCGAGGTCGTTCGCGAGCGACTGCGCCGCGTCGCCGGCCGCGCCGTCGCGGCCGACGGCGCGCGGACACGCTTCCACGAGCCGCGCCAATTGCGCGAGCACGGGTGCGAGCAGCGCGGCGGCTTCGCGCCGCTCGCCGACGCCGGCCGCGGCGATGTGCGACTCGAGGCCGGCGAGCAGCGCCATCGCGCGCTCCGCATCGGCGCGCCACTTCCGCGCAAGCGGTGAATCACCGCCGCGCGGGTGCATCGACACGGCGATCATCGCGTCGAGCCGCGCGCGCAATGCGGCGCGGCCGCGCTCGAGCGAGGCGGAATCGCCGTTCGCGGCTCGTGCGAGCCGTTCGACGAAGTTCGCCATCGCATGCAGGAACGCCATCGTCGCCATCCGCGCGCGTGCGCTGCCGTCGGTTTGCCACAGGACGATGCCGGCCAGCGTCGCCCAGACGCTGCCGCCGAAGTAGAACAGCGCGTACTGCACGGCCGACGCGCCGCCATGGACCGGAAAGCATGCAGAGACGGCGCATGCGGTCGCGGTCAGAATGCCGCGCGTGCCGGCCGCGCCGCCCCACTTGCGCGCCGACGCGCCCAGATACGCGACGGCCCCGACGATGACGATCGACAGCGGCGGCAGCGCATGCGTCGCGATCGCGCTCGCGGACGCCAGGCCGCCCAGCATCCCGAACGACAGGCCGGTGGCGAGGCGGCCGGCGGCCGGGCGCTCGGACTCGTCGGCGAGGCAGGTCCAGAACGCGGCGATCGCGGACCAGCACAGCATCGGCATATGCAGCCGCGCCGCGGCGACAGCCGGCACGACACAGATCAGCCCGCCGCGCAACGCTTCGGCGAGCGGCAGGTAGTGTCCGCCGAGATTGACGAAGCGCCGCAATCGATCGCGAGCGGTTGAGACTAGACCCATCGTCGATCCTGCGCGCTCAACGTGCGTCGCCTGCGAGCGGGACCGGAATCACGGTCAGCGACCGGATGCCCTGCGCACCGCGGATCAGCACGCCTTCGATGTCGGCCGTCGCGGACGGCCCGCTCATCAGGCACGCGTAGCGCGCCGCGAAGAACTCGGGGCGGTGATACGCGTGATGCAGGTTGCCGACGATCTGCGCCGGGTCGAGCAGCGCGACCAGATGTTGCGACAGGTAGCCGAGCGCGTTCACGCGATACTCGCGCTCGCTCAGATAGAGCGAGCCGGTTTCCGCGACCGCGAACGCCGGCCGCACGATCCCGACGTCGACGTCGTTCAGCTCGTGCGGCCGCTCGACGGCTTCGATGCGCCGCGTGCCGGCCACCTCGGGCACCGCCGAACAGACCACCCGCGCGTCCGGAAAGCGCGCCCGGATCAGCGCGTCGAGGTCGCCGTCCGCCGGCGGCTCGCACCAGATGCCGCCGACCCGCGCGAGCGCCTGCTTGAACGCGTCGAGCGCGGGCGGCAGATCCTGATCGAACAACGGCACCGCCGGCAGCGGCGCCGGCGTCCGGCCGGCCGTGCGCAGGCGGGAAAGGATCAGGTCGCGGCTGCTCATTTCTTGTTCCTCTTCAGATACCAGTCACGGAAAGTTTCGGCCGGCGGCTCCGGCAGTTCGCGCTGCTTGCCCCACTCGTTGAGCGGGTTGTACAGCACCGCGCGCGGCAGCGTCGAGATCGCGCCGGCGGCGCCCTTGATCGCCGCGCGATAGAGCTTCGGCCGGGACAGCACCTTGCCGGCGACCGTCATCGCTTCGCGCTTGACGAACGGCAGCGCGTGCCGCTCGGCGATGATCTGCCGCCACTTGTAGATCTGCTCGTGGATGTTGATCTTGACCGGGCACACGTTGGTGCAGCTGCCGTTCATCGTCGACGCGAACGGCAGCGAGCTGTATTTCTTGAAGTCGTAGGTCGGGTTGATGATCGCGCCGATCGGACCGGAGTAGACGCCGCCGTAGCTCAGCCCGCTGCTGCGCCGGTAGACCGGGCACGTGTTCATGCACGCGCCGCAGCGGATGCACTTCAGCGAATACCAGAAGTCGTCCATCGCGAGCCGTTCGGAGCGGCCGTTGTCGACCAGCACGAAGTGCATTTCGCCGCCGTCGCGCGGCCCGCGGAAATGCGACGTGTACTGCGTGATCGGCGAGCCGAGCGCATTGCGCGACAGCATGCGGATGAAGAGGCCGAGGTGCTCGAGCTTCGGAATCAGCTTCTCGATGCCGATCGACGCGATGTGCAGCGGCGGCAGGTTGGCGCTTAGGTCGGCATTGCCTTCGTTCGTGCAGACGGTGATGCCGCCCGTCTCCGCCACCGCGAAGTTGCAGCCGGTCATGCCCGCTTCCGCGGCGAGGAAGTGCGGGCGCGTGGCCTGCCGCTGCGCCTCGGCCAGCCGCGGAATGCTGCTTTCGGCCGGATCGGTGCCGAACGAGGCCGCGAAGGTCTGCGCCACGTCCGTCGCGAGTTTGTGTACGGCCGGCACGACGATATGCGACGGCATCTCGTCGTCGAGCTGCTGAATCCGCTCGCCGAGATCGGTTTCGACCACCGCGATGCCGCGCGCCTCGAGGTACGGGCGCATCTCGCACTCCTCGGTCAGCATCGACTTGCTCTTGACCAGCGTGCGCACGTTGCGGCCCTGCAGGATGTCGTAGACGATCCGGTTGTGCTCTTCCGCGTCCTTCGCCCAATGCACGACCACGCCGTTCGCGGTCGCATTGCGCTCGAACTGCTCGAGATAGTCGGGCAGATGCGTGAGCGTGTGTTCTTTGACCGCGGACGCGAGCGCGCGCATCGTTTCCCATTCGGGGATCGCATGCACGGCCTCGTCGCGCGCGGTGCGCAGCCCCCAGAGGCGCTTGTCGTGGAACTCGACGTGTTTCTCGTCGGCGATGAACTTCTTCGAGTAACCGACGTGGTCGACGCGTTTCATGCTCGTGCTCCGTTCAGGATGCTCGCGATGTGGATGAACTTCAGGCCGAGTCCGAGGCGCTCCGAGCAGCCCTTCTGGTGCATCAGGCACGACGAATCGGCCGACACGACGTACTCGGCGCCGTTGCGCGCATGATCGCGCACCTTGTCGGCGCCCATCCGCGCGGATACCGGCTCCTCCGAGACGCAGAACGTGCCGCCGAAGCCGCAGCATTCGTCGGGACGGTCGGGCTCGATGAACTCGATGCCCTTCACGCCCTTGAGCAGCGTCAGCGGCTTCGAGAAGAACGGGCCGCCGATTTCGGACATGCTGGCGGTCTTCAGGCCGCGCAGCGTGCCGCAGCTGTTGTGCAGGCCGACCTTGTGCGGAAATTCCGCCCACGGAAAGTCGTGCACCTGCAGCACGTCGTGAATGAACTCGACCAGCTCGTAGGTGTTGCCGCGGACCGCGAGCGCGTCGGGCGTCTGATCGGCCGCGCTCAGATGGTCGCGCACGTGATGCACGCAGCTGCCGCTCGGCGCGACGATGTAGTCGTAGCCGGCGAAGTTGCGCACGAACAGGTTCTCGGTGGCCGCGGCCTGCTTTTCACAGCCGCTGTTTCCCATCGGCTGCCCGCAGCAGGTCTGGTCGAGCGGATAGTCGACCTCGCAGCCGAGGCGCTCGAGCAGTTCGAGCGTCGCGACGCCCACGTCGGGAAAGAACGCGTCGATGAAGCACGGGATGAACAAGGCTACTTTCAATGCAGCGGCTCCTGAAAACGGTTTGCTGGTTCGGGGTACGGCGCGGCCGCGGCGGATCAGTCGTGCGCTTCGCGGTACTTCGCGAACTTCGACATCTGGCCGATCCCCGGGTTGAAGCAGTTGCACGGGTCGAGCCCTTCGTAGAACGCCTTGAGCGCCGGCTTCGCGTGGTACAGGTGCCCGACGTTGTGCTCGGCCGGATATTCGGCGCGGCGCGCGTCGAGCAGCTTCCACATCGCGTGTTCGAGCGCGAGGCAGTCGTTGCCCTTCTTGACGATGTAGTCCTGGTGGAACACGTGGCACAGGAAGTGGCCGTAATACAGCTTGATCGCGATCGGCGCGTCGATGTCGGGCGGCAGCGTCTCGAACCAGTCGCGATCGTTGCGGCGAAGCGCGATGTCGAGCGCGACGATGTCCTCCACGTCGCGGGTATGCACGTTGCGGTAGCGGATCGCCGCGCCGGCCGCCGCGAACCGGTGCAGGAACGCCTTCTCGCCTTCCGCCTGCGTGCATTCGAAGAACGCGCCCGTGCGCTTCGCGAAGAACGACGTCAGGAAGGTGCGCGCTTCCTCCGCGGTATCGGCCGATACCTTCAGCATCAGATGATGTTCGTAGCGCTTGCCGTAGTCGCGAATGCGCGGCGGCAGGTGATTCGGAAACAGGTTGCTGACGGCCTGCATCACGCGATCGCTCAGATGCCGCGGCAGGAAGCCGAGCCGGTCGAACCACGCGTCGCATTTGCTCTTGAAGCCGAACAGCATCGGCATGCGCTTCGTGCCGAAGTGGCGGATCATCAGGAACGTGTCCTTGCCGTACTTCTGCGCGATGTCGAACGCGTCGCGGTGCAGGTATTCGCCCGCGATCGGCAGGCGCTTGAACTGCGTGAGCGCGTGGCGGCGGATGTCGGTCAGCTCGTCGATATCGTTGGTGCCGATGTAGAACACCTTCGCACCGGCTTCGATCGGAAACGTGTCGAGGCGCACCGCGAACACCATCACCTTGCCGGCCGAGCCCGATGCTTCGTGCAGCCGCAGCGGATCGGCGTTGTAGCGCGCGGGCGTGTCGGCATCGACGTCGCGCACGTGCTCGGCGTAGTGGTGATCGGAACCGGACGCATCGCCGTCGACGATGTCGCGCTCCGAGAAATCGCCGTTGTCGAGGCGCGCGAGGATTTCCTCCGGCACCGCGCCCAGGCGCACGTCGAGATGGTTCACGAGCCTCAGGCGCCCGTCCGCACCGACCTGGGCGAACACCGACATCTCCGTGTAAGCCGGGCCGCGCTGCACCAGCGCGCCGCCGGAGTTGTTGCAGACGCCGCCGATCACCGACGCGCCGATGCACGACGAGCCGATCACCGAGTGCGGCTCGCGCCCGAGCGGTTTCAGCGTCTGCTCGAGCTGATCGAGCGTCGCGCCCGGCAGGCAGATCACCTGCTTCCCGCTTTTGATGACGTGCACCTTGCGGATCCGTGCGGTGCTGACGATCACGATGTCGCGGTCATAGTCGTCGCCGTCGGGCGTCGAGCCGCCGGTGAGGCCCGTGTTCGACGCCTGGCAGATCACGATCACGTTCGCGGCCACGCAGGCCTGCAGCACCTTCCACTGCTGGAGCAGCGTGCCGGGCCGCACCACCGCGAGCGTCCGGCCTTCGCCGAACCGGAAGCCGGTCCGGTAGCGCCGCGTGTCCCGCTCGTTCGTCAGTACGTCCTGCTGGCCGACGATTTCCGTCAGCGAACGGATGAACGCCTCATGCCGCCCGGTGGGCGGCGCAAGCGGCGAAGACGATTCGCCTGATACGGTTGACACGTGAATTCTCCTGTTGGCCGAGCGCGGAAGAGGGATTGAACGGCGCCGCAGCGGCGTCCGATCGGAATGCCGTAAGGCTAGGCGTGCGGGGCGGTGAAGTCCAATATCGCGTGGACGCGATTTCAAGACGAAATGCATATCGCTCGCGCGGCGAGCGAGCGTGCAGACCGCGCAGCGGCGGCGATTGGGGCGTGGTGCGGGGTGGAATGCGGGTGGAATGCGGGTGGAATGCGGGTGGTTTGCGAGCGGTTTGCCTGCGGATTGCGGCTTCCGCGCGGCGTGCCGCGTCGAATCCGACGGGCCGACGCCGCTAGCGGCGCCCGTGGGCGCCGGCGCTCATGGCTTTCACGGCGTCGCGGCGCTGTCGGCCGTTTCGCGCGCGAGCGTGCGGACGGCGCGCACGAGATTCTGAATCACCGGCGATTTTTCGCGCGGGCGGTGAACGAGCACGATCGGCGAGCGCAGCGGCTCGCCCTGCAAGCCGTGGTAGGTGACGCGATCCGTCGGCGCCTGGCGCACCGACTCGGGGATCAGCGTCACGCCGAAGCCGGCCGCGACGAGGTTCACCGACGCGGGGATCTGCGGCGACTCCATTTCGACGGTCGGCGTGAAGCCAGCTGCCCAGCACGCGCCGACGATCGCGTCGTACAACGCGGGGCCGATCGCGCGCGGGAACAACACCAGCGGGTCGTCGGACAGCGCGTGCAGCGCGAGCACCGGCTCCGCGCCATGGCGGTGGCCGGACGGCAGCACGGCCAGAAAGCGCTCTTCGACCAGCGGCTGCACGGCCAGGCCGCGGCAATCGAGCGGCAGGCGCACCAACGCGGCATCGACGCGCGCCTCGAGCACCTTGTCGATCAGCGCCGGGCTGTTGCTCTCTTCGCAGTGGATCAGGACGTCCGGATAGTCGCGCCGGAAGCGTTGCATCAGCGACGCGACGAATGGATGGAACACGATCGAGCCGGCGAAGCCCAGCACGAGCCGGCCGCTCAGGCCGCGCCCGGCGTTCTGCGCTTCGGCGAGCGCGAGCTCGGCTTCTTCGACGATGTGCTTCGCGCGCTCGCGGAACAGGCGGCCGGCGTCGGTCAGTTCGACGCGCCGCGGATGGCGGATGAACAGGCGTGTGCCGATCTCGCGCTCGAGCTTCAGGATCTGCTGACTCAGCGGCGGCTGCGCGATGCCGAGAAACTCGGCGGCCTCGGTGAAATGCAGATACTCGGCCACCGCGAGGAAGTAGCGTAGCTGACGGAATTCCATGCGGGTGTCGGGTCGGAAAAGCGTGGGGCTCGGGGCCGGGG
>NZ_PQMX01000106.1:0-15991 GCF_004368385.1 Burkholderia sp. B10
CAGCGGTTGCGCGTACAACCTCCTGCTGCGCGGCGCGTTGTGAGCTCCCTGCAACCGGCGATTTGCGATTTGCGATTTGCGAATTGCGACGGGCGACGGGCGACGGGCGACAGGCGACAGGCGACAGGCGACAGGCGACAGGCGACAGGCGACAGGCGGACAGGCGGACAGGCGGACAAGCGGACAAGCGGACAGGCGGACAAGCGGACAAGCGGACAAGCGGACAAGCGGACAAGCGGACAAGCGGACAAGCGGACAGGCGGACAGGCGGACAGGCGGACAGGCGGACAGGCGACAGTCCGCCCCACGCCCTCCACCCGCCAATCCCGTAGCGATAACGTTCCGCGACGCGAAGCGTGGCGCCCCGGCCCTCGCCATCACCTCCACCGCGAGAACCACCGCACCGCGAACCTTGCGCCGCGCCGGACCGCCCGCTTCTATAATCGACGCCATCAGCCACCCCCTTCGCCGACGCCGGGATGACGACCTTGCTTGCCGCACCGCCCATGAGCCTGTCCGATACGTTGCGCTACCAGCCCGACAACGCCGATCTCGGCGCGATGCTCGCGCATTTCCGGCTGCTCGAGCCGGTGTTCGACGCGCTGCCCGACGTCGCGTTCTTCGTGAAGGATGCGAGCGGCCGCTATGCGCTCGTCAACCGGACGCTGGCGCTGCGCTGCGGCTACAAGGACAAGCGCGACCTGCTCGGCAAGACGACCGACGAGGTGTTTCCGCGCCGCTTCGGCCGCACCTATTTCGAGCAGGACATGGCGACGATCAATGCCGGCCTGCAGTTGATGGATCAGCTCGAGCTGCATCTGTATCCGGGCCGGCTGCCGGGCTGGTGCCTGACCTGCAAGGAGCCGCTGCGCGACGCGTCCGGCAAGGTGGTCGGCCTCGCGGGCATCTCGCGCGACCTGAAGGCGCACGAAGGTTCGCATCCGGCCTACAGCCGGCTCGCCGACGTGGTGCAGCACATCCAGGATCATTACGTGCAGCCGCTGAACCTGAAGCAGCTCGCGCAGATGGCCGGGATGTCGGTCGCGCAGCTCGAGCGTTACTTCCACAAGGTGTTTCACCTGACGCCGCGCCAGGTGCTGCTGAAGACGCGGCTCGAAGCCGCCACCGCGTTGCTGGTCACGCACGACAGGGTGACCGACGTGGCGGCGCTATGCGGTTATACGGATCACAGCGCGTTCACGCGCCAGTTCAAGGCGACCGTCGGCGTGACGCCGAGCGAATATCGGCTGATGCTGCAGGAACGCGCCGGTTGAAACGACGCGCGCGCCGGGGCGGCGGCGCGCAATGACGGGCGTGGGGCGGGTGGGGGAAGGGGAAGCTGACGGCTCAGCGGTAGCCAAGCCCTTTCAGGACGGCCGTGCCGTCCTCGGTCAACCGGAAGCTCGGCGCGGTATCGGGATCGAGCTTGACCATCTCGACGAGGCCAGCCTCCTGCAGCGCCGGCAATTCGGGTTTCGCGTTCGCGCCGATCGGCGCATGCAGCAGCACGAGCAGCGTCGCGATTTCGTGATGGCTGAGCAAGCGGCGCAGCATCGTCTTTTTCGCAGGTGGGGCGGCCGGGCGGCCGGCGGGTGCATCTACGGCGCTCATCGCTGTCCTCCTATTCGAGATGACCATCGGGTAACTGGTTGCGGATGGTGCCGTCGAAGACTTAAGCGATTATTAAAACTGCCGCCTTGCCGCGCATGCTGCGATGCCGCATCCGTTACTGGACGTAACGGCGGCCGTGTGCCGGCCGCCGGGCGCGCGCGTTCGGGCCTTGCCGGACGGGCGTCCGCCGCCGTATTGCTCACATAGATGAGTCCGCTCCGCCGAGCCGGGCCGTGGTATGCCGTGCCACAGCGGCACGCTGGCGATCATGCGATCCGGCGCCGAGCCGGAATCTCGCCGCTTCGCTATTTCCGGCGCTGGGCCTGCGCGGCCAGCCGCACGGCCGCATTGGCCGCGCCGTAGCCGTCGTAGCCGCCGCGCCGCTCGACGATCTCGAACGAGAAGCGGTTGTCGACCAGCTCGGTATACGCATGCAGGAATTCGCCGCCGTGCTCGTCGCGGTCGTACAGCAGATGGTGGGCGCTCAGCGTGTCGATCAGCGCGTCGGGCAGCGCGTAGCGCGCGGCGAGATCGTCGTAATAGTTGGGCGGAATCCGCAGGAACGGCACGCCGTCGGCCGCGAACGCGGCGATCGTCTTGACGATGTCGTCGGTCCGGAACGCGACGTGGTTCAGCCCCGTGCCGTGATAGCGGTCGAGCGATTCGGCCACGGCCGTATGACGGTCGAGCGACGCATTCAGCGCGATCCGCACCGAGCCGTCGGCGCTGCGCACCGCGCGGCTGCGCATCAGCCCGTACGGATCGGGCACCAGCCAGCTGCGCTCCGCTTCGAAGCCGAACGCGGTCTTGAAGAACAGGATCCACGTATCGAGCGCGTCGGCCGGCAGCGCGAGGCACACGTGGTCGATGCCCGTCAGCGGGCCGACCTCGGTCGGGCCGTCGATGTCGGTCAGCAGGAAGTCCGACTCGTAGAGCGTCGGCGCGTTCGGCGCCTCGTCGACGAAATACTCGAGGCTGCCGTCCGGCGCCTGCACGCTGGGCAGCACGCGCTCGTTCGGGCCGACGCGCCCGGAGAACGGCGCATAGCCGAATCCGGCCGCGCGTTCGAACGCCACTTTCGCATCGTCGACGCGAAACGCCGATGCGCACAGCGACAACCCGTGCTGCTGGAAGAACGCATCCGCGAACGAGTCGTGCTCGGCGTTCAGCACGATCGACGCCGCGCCGTGCTGGAACAGCGTGACGTCCTTCGAGCGGTGGCGGCCCGCGAGGCGGAACCGCATCCGGCTGAGCCAGTCGCCGACGGTCGCGGCCGCCTGCGCGTCGACCGCGAATTCGATGAACTGGAAGCCGACGTGCGCGGGCGGCGCCGGCGGCGCGAACAGCGGCTGGCCGGCGGCCGGCGCGTGCCCTTCCTGCGCGAGCCGCGTGCGCGTCAGGTCTTCCAGATAGAGCAGCGAACGGTGGCCGTCGGCGGCCGTGATCGCGGTCGGCGCGGCGCGAAAGCCGTCGTTGAAGATTTCGAGCGACAGCGGGCCCGTATAGCCGGACTCGATCACGCGCGCGGTGAAGCGGGCGAGGTCGAAGTCGCCCTGGCCGGGGAACGACCGGTAGTGGCGGCTCCATTCGAGCACGTCCATCGCGAGCTTCGGCGCATCGGCGATCTGCACGAAGGCGATCCGCTCGCCGGGGATGGCGGCGATCGCGTCCGGACAATCGTCGAGCGACAGCGTGTGGAAGCTGTCGAGCGCGAGGCCGAGGTGCGGGCTGTTCACCGCGTTCACGAGCTGCCACGCGTGGCCGTAGCGTTTCACGACGCGGCCCCAGGCGAGCGCCTCGTACGCGGCGACCACGCCGGCCGCGCGCGCGGCCTCGGCGAGCGCGCCGAGCTGGTCGATCAGCAGCGCGTCGTCCGCGATCGTGTCGGGCGACACGTTGCTGCATACCAGGATGCGGTCCGTGCCGAGCGCGTGCATCACGTCGAACTTGCGGCGGATGCGGTCGAGGTTGCGCGCGAGCTGCGCCGGGCTCACGCCCTCGAAGTCGCGAAAGGGCTGGAACAGCACGATGTCGAGCCCGAGATCGGCGGCCATGCGCCGCACGTCGGCGGGCGATCCATCGAAGTAGACGAGGTCGTTCTCGAAGATCTCGACACCGTCGAAGCCTGCGGCCTGGATGGCGGTGAGCTTCTCGGCAAGCGTGCCGGACAGTGACACGGTGGCGATCGAGCGCTGCATGGGCGAGTCCTGCGGAAGGGCGGGCATGGCGCCCGTCGCATCGAGCCGGATGAACCAGTCGTGGAATTTGCGACGAACACCATTTCCCGAATTTACTATGGGAGTTTCGGAAATTATACAAACTAACTAGTTGGTACAAATTAGCGAAAACCCGCAAAGACTTTGCGCTTGCGCAAGCGCACACTAGCGCCGAATCTTGACGTCAGAGGCGGGCCCCGATCAGCGGCCCGCCCGTTCCTGGAGCAAAACCGACATGAGCAAGCACAAGGTGCTGGTGCTGAACGGCCCGAACCTGAATCTGCTGGGCACCCGCGAGCCCCATATCTATGGCGCGGAAACCCTGGCCGACGTCGAGCAGCGGTGCCGCACCGCGGCCGACCGGCTCGGGCTGGAACTCGAGTTCCGTCAGTCCAACGCCGAACATCAGCTGATCGACTGGCTGCACGCCGCGCGTCACGACACGCACGGCATCGTCATCAACCCGGCGGGTTACACGCACACGTCGGTCGCGCTGGCCGATGCGCTGTCGGCGATCGCGAAGCCGGTGATCGAGGTACATATTTCCAACGTGCATCGCCGCGAGGCGTTCCGTCACCATTCGTACGTGTCGGCCGTCGCCGAAGCGGTGATCTGCGGCTGTGGCACCGAAGGCTACCTGTTCGCGCTGCAGCGCCTGGCGACCCTTTTTGCGCAGGGAGCCGCCCGATGAGCCGCCCGTCGTTTCTGATCGGTCTGATCGGCCAGGGCATCGGCGGTTCGCTGTCGCCCGCGATGCACGAGGAAGAAGGCTTCCGCCAGGGATACGGCTATGTATACAGGCGCATCGATCTCGACGCGCTCGGCGTGAATGCCGACGCGCTGCCGCAACTGCTCGATGCCGCGCAGCAGATGGGCTACAACGGGCTGAACATCACGCACCCGTGCAAGCAGCGCGTGATCGAGCATCTGGATGCGTTGTCGGACGACGCGCGCGCCCTCGGCGCGGTGAACACCGTGCTGTTCAAGGACGGCAAGCGGATCGGCCACAACACCGACTGGTCGGGCTTTGCGCGATCGTTCCGGCGCGGGCTGCCGGACGCGTCGCTCGCACGCGTCGTGCAGCTGGGCGCGGGCGGTGCGGGTGCGGCCGTCGCGCATGCGGCGCTGCAGATGGGCGCCGCCGAACTGACGATCTTCGACGTCGACGGCGCGCGTGCCATCGCGCTCGCGGGCGAGCTGCAGCAGCGCTTCCCGGCCGCGCGGGTCGCGGCCGGCGACGATCTCGCGGCCGCGATGCGCGCCGCGACGGGCCTGATCCACGCGACGCCCACCGGGATGGCCAAGCATCCGGGCCTGCCGCTGCCGGCCGAACTGCTCCACGCGGGCATGTGGGTGGCAGACATCGTCTATTTCCCGCTCGAAACCGAGCTGATCCGCGCGGCGCGGGCGGCCGGCTGCGCGACGCTGCCGGGCGGCGGGATGGCCGTGTACCAGGCCGTCGACGCGTTCGAGCTGTTCACCGGCCGCACGCCCGACGACGAGCGGATGTTCGAGCACTTTCAGTCGCTCGTCGCGCGCTGACCCTTCGACTTAGCAGCACGAAAAAAGAAACCAGGAGACAACCATGCAGCACAGCACCCACACGAGCGCGTCGTCCGCGCAGGCGGCCGGTACGGTCCGGCGGACGTCGGCGCGCTACAAGATCCTCGCGCTGCTCGCGATCGGCACGATGATCAACTATCTCGACCGCACCGTGCTCGGGGTCGCCGCGCCGCAGTTGACGAAGGAGCTCGGCATCAACGCGGCCGTCATGGGCATCATGTTCTCCGCGTTCTCGTGGACCTACGTCGCGATGCAGGTGCCGGGCGGCCTGTTTCTCGACCGCTTCGGCAGCAAGATCACCTATTACTGGTCGATGACGCTGTGGTCGTTCTGCACGCTGCTGCAGGGCTTCGTGCCGGGCGTCGCGACGCTGCTCGCGTGCCGGCTCGGCCTCGGCGTGACCGAAGCGCCGTGTTTTCCGACCAATAGCCGCGTTGTCGCGACCTGGTTCCCGCAGAGCGAGCGCGCGATGGCGACCGGCACCTATACGGTCGGCGAATACATCGGCCTCGCGTTCTTCAGCCCCGTGCTGTTCGCGCTGATGGGCGCGTTCGGCTGGCGCTCGCTGTTCTGGGTGGTCGGCGCGGTCGGGATCGTGTTCGGGCTGGTCTGGTGGAAGCTCTATCACGAGCCGCGCAACCATCCGGGCGCGAATTCCGAGGAACTCTCGTACATCGAGGCGGGCGGCGGCCTCGTGCACGGCGTCCGCAAGGACGGCGGCAAGCCGGCGCAGACGCGGTTCAGCTGGGCGATGGCCGGCCGGCTGCTGAAGAAGCGCCAGCTCGCGGGCATCTGCCTCGGCCAGTTCGCCGGCAACTCGACGCTCGTGTTCTTCCTCACCTGGTTCCCGACCTATCTGGCGACCGAACGCCACATGGGCTGGCTGAAGATCGGTTTCTTCGCGGTGATGCCGTTCATCGCGGCGTCGGTCGGCGTGATGTTCGGCGGCATCTTCTCCGACTGGCTGCTGCGCCGCGGCAAGTCGGCGAACCTCGCGCGCAAGCTGCCGATCATCGCCGGCCTGCTGCTCGCCTCGACGATCATTCTCGCGAACTACGTGAAGAGCAACGAAGCGGTGATCGCGATCATGTCGGTGGCGTTCTTCGCGCAGGGCATGGCGGCGCTCGGCTGGACGCTCGTGTCCGACATCGCCCCGGACGGCCTGCTCGGCGTGACGGGCGGCATCTTCAATTTCGCGGCGAACCTGGCCGGGATCGTCACGCCGCTCGTGGTCGGCTTCATCGTCGCATCGACCGGTTCGTTCGTCGGCGCGCTGGTGTTCATCGGCGTGATCGCGCTGATCGGCGCGCTGTCGTACATCTTCGTCGTCGGCGACATCAAGCGGATCGAACTGTAAGCATCGGCTCCACGCACCCACGGTGCATTCGCCCGGCGGTCCCTTCGGCCGCCGGGTTTTTTATTTGGCGCGCCATCGGTGCGCCCGCGCTACGCGCGCTGCATCGCGATGCCGAGCGACTCGACGGCGCGCGCGATCGCCGCGACCGCCCGGCGCATGTCGCCGGCGTCGATCGCGCCGATGCAGCCGACGCGAAACGTGTCCACCTGCGTCAGCTTGCCCGGATACAGCACGAAGCCTGCGTCACGCACCGCGTCGTAGAAGCGGCCGAAATCGTAGGCGGGATGGTCGGGCGCATGGAACGTGACGATCACGGGCGCCTGCACGCTCGGATCGAGAAACGGCCGGAAGCCGAGCGTGCGCATCGCCTCGACCAGCGCGCGGCAGTTTTCCGCATAGCGCGCGCCGCGCGCCGGCTGGCCGCCTTCGGCCAGATACTGATCGAGCGCGGCGCGCAACGCGGCGACGACGTGGGTCGGCGGCGTGAAGCGCCACTGGCCCGTCTGGTGCAGGTAGCGGTACTGGTCGTGCAGATCGAGCACGAGCGACCGCGCATTGCCCGCGCACGCGTCGAGCGCGTCGCGCCGCACGATCGCGAAGCCCATCCCCGGCACGCCTTCCAGACATTTGCCGCTCGCCGAGATCAACGCGTCGATCCCGCTGTCGGCGAGCGCGATCGGCAGCGCGCCGAACGAACTCATCGCATCGACGATCAGCCGCTTGCCGTGCCGCCGGCACAGATGCGCGATCGCGTCGAGCGGATTCAGGATGCCGGCGCTCGTTTCCAGATGCACCAGCGCGACATGCGTGATGCGCGGCTCGCGCGCGAACGCCGCTTCGACCGCCGCCGCGTCGACGGTCGCATCCTCGCCGAACGGCAGCGCGATCGCGTCGATGCCGAGCCGGCCGAGGATCGTCAGGATGCGCGCGCAATACGCGCCGTTGTGCGGCACCAGCACGACGCCGTCGCGCGGCACCAGCGTGCCGAGCGCGGCTTCGACCGCGAACGTGCCGCTGCCTTGCAGCGGCACGCACGCGTACGCGTCACCGCCGCCCGCGATCGCCACCAAGTCTGCGCAGACGCTGGCCGTCAGCCGGTTGAAGGCGGCGTCCCACGAGCCCCAGTCGTGTTGCATCGCGTGGCGTGTCGTGGCGGACGTGGTGAGCGGGCCGGGCGTGAGCAGGATCGGATCGGACATGGTGGGTTCTCGGCAAGGATCGGACGAAATGCCTGGATGGCAGGTCCGGGCGAATTGCAAGATATTGGCAAAATATGTCATTTTGTGGAATTCAGGGCGGTCGTCACGGGGTTGTCATCGAACGCTGTGATGCTTCGCTTGCCGCGCCATCCCACGCAGCGCGGCAGCGACGCAGGCCGGCTGTCGGGCGGCGTCGACTAAAAGGAGCCGGATCGTCCCCCGGCCGTTTGGTGTTCCGCCTACGGAGAAGTGAGATGACACTGCAGAATTCCTCGCGCGCCGCTGCCGGCGCGTTCCGCAAGCTCGCACTGGCCGCGTGCGCGGCCGGGCTGCTGCAAGGCGCGGCGCTGCCCGCGCATGCGGCGAACGCGGTTGTGCTGTATACGGCGGACGGTCTCGAGAACCTCTATCGCGACGTACTGCCGGCGTTCGAGAAGAAGGAAGGCGTGCGGGTCAACATCGTGACGGCGGGCAGCGGCGAGGTCGTCAACCGCGCGAACATCGAGAAGAACTCGCCGAAGGCGGACGTGATCGTCACGTTGCCGCCGTTCATCCAGCAGGCCGGCCAGATGGGCCTGCTGCAGCCGTACCAGAGCGTCAACTACAAGAACGTGCCGGCGATCGCGAAGGCGGAGGACGGCACGTGGGCGACGTTCGTGAACAACTACTTCTCGTTCGCGATCAACCCCGACGTCGTGAAGAATCAGCCGAAGACGTTCGCCGATCTGCTGTCGCCGAGCTATGCCGGCAAGGTCGCATACTCGAACCCGGCGACCGCCGGCGACGGGATGGCCGTGCTGATCCTGACGACGTCGCTGATGGGCGAGGACAAGGCGTTCGACTATCTCGCGAAGCTGTCGCAGAGCGTGAAGTTCCACACCAAGGGCACGGGCTATCTGAACGTGCTGCTGTCGCGCAACGAGATCAGCGTCGCGAACGGCGACCTGCAGATGGACCTCGACGATGCCGAGCACGGCGCGCTGTCGGTCAAGCCGATCTTCCTGGCCGCCAAGGAAGGCGACCAGCCGACCACGTTCCAGCTGCCGTACGGCATCGGCCTGATCAAGAGCGGCCCGAACCAGGACGCGGGCAAGAAGCTGATCGATTACCTGATGTCGACCGACGTGCAAGCGAAGGTGCCGGACATGTACGGCATCCCCGGCCGTACCGACGTGCCGCTGGCCGGCAAGAACGGCGACGCGGTCAGGAAGGCGATCGCGGGCGTCAAGCTGATCCCGGTCGACTGGAACCAGGTGATGGCGAAGAAGCCGGTGTGGATCGAGCGCTGGAAGAAGGACGTGATCGGCAGCTCCGGCAAGCCGGTCGACGTCGTCAAGCCGAAGTGATGCACGCACGCCGCCCGTATTCGTGACCGAGAGGATGAACCCGGTGGACACCACCCTGACCCATCCCGGCGCGTTCGGCGCCGCCGAGCCGCGTGCGACGCTGCGCGCCGGCGCGCCGGGCGGCGTGCTGATCGAGCATCTGAGCGTGCGCTACGGCGCGCGCACGGTGCTGGAAGATCTGTCGCTGTCGATCGGCGCCGGAGAATTCCTGACCGTGCTGGGCAAGAGCGGCTGCGGCAAGACCACGCTGCTGCGCTTCATCGCCGGGTTCGTGAAGGCCGACGGGCTGACCGGCACGCTGAGCGTCGCCGGGCGCGACCTGACCCATGCGCCGCCGCACAAGCGCAATCTCGGTCTGTTGTTCCAGAATTACGCACTGTTCCCGCACCTGTCGGTGTTCGAGAACGTCGCATTCGGGCTGCGCGCGCGCCGCATGGCGTCGTCGGAGGTGACGCGCCGCGTCGCCGACGCGCTCAAGCTCGTGCAGCTCGGCGACGCCGGGCATCACCTGCCCGCGCAGCTGTCGGGCGGGATGCAGCAGCGCGTCGCGCTCGCCCGCGCGCTCGTGATCGAGCCCGACGTGCTGCTGCTCGACGAGCCGCTGTCGGCGCTCGACGCGAACCTGCGGGCCTCGGTGCGCAGCGAGCTCAAGGCGCTGCACGAGCGCTTGCCGAACCTGACGGTCGTCTGCGTGACGCACGACCGCGACGACGCGCTCGTGCTGTCCGACCGTGCGCTGCTGCTGCGCGACGGCCGGATCGCGCAGCTCGGCACGCCGCAGCAGTTGTACGACGCGCCGCGCGACGGCTATGTCGCGCGCTATCTCGGGCCGGCCAACCTGTTGCCGCCGCACGTGATCTTCCCGCTCGGCGACCCGCGCCACGACGTGCGCGACAAGGTCGCATGCGTGCGCCCCGAGCGGCTGACCGTGATGCCGCTCGCGGCGGGCGGGTTGCACGGCACGGTGTCGTCGGTCGAATGGCAGGGCGCGGACCTGTCGATCGCGGTCGTGCTCGACGCGGCGCCCGACGAACCCGTGCGCGTGACGATGCAGCGCGGCCGCGGCGCGGCCCCGGCGCGTGGCGCGCGCGTGTCCCTGCATTGCGAGGCAGACGATGTCGTCCTTATCGAGCCCTGAAGCCGCGCTGCCGCCGCAGGTGCGCGCGTCGGCCGCCGCGCATGCGGCCGTTGCGCGGCGCCGCAAGCGCCTGGGCGACCTGCACCTCGTCGCGCTCGCGACCGTCGTGCTCGGCCCGCTCGTCGTCTATCCGCTGGCGCGCCTCGTGCTGCTGAGCGTCTCCGGCGATCACGGCCCGAGCCTTGCCGCGTATCGCGCCTTCTTCGGCAATCCCGAGATGCGCAACGTGCTGCTGACGACCGTCGGCGTGCTGTTCGCGAGCGCCGGCACCGCGTCGGTGCTCGGCGTGCTGCTGGCCGCGCTGTTGTTCTTCAGGCCATTTCCGGGCGCGTCGCTCGTCACGCGCTTCCTCGAACTGTACGTCGCGTTCCCGTCGTTCCTCGTCGCGTTCACGCTGATCTTCCTGTACGGCTCGCAAGGCTCGATCGGCGTCGCGTTGCAGCAGCTGTTCCATCTCGAGCAACCGCCGCTCGATTTTCTGTTCGGCATCGGCGGCGTGATCCTCGCGCAGACCGTGTTCTACACGCCGTTCGTCGTGCGGCCGACGCTCGCGTCGTTCGCGACGCTCGACCTGCGGCTCGTCGAAGCCGCGCGCAGCCTCGGCGCGTCCGGCGCGATGCTCGCGCGCCGGGTCGTGCTGCCGATCGCATGGCCGGGCATCGCGGCCGGCACCGTGCTGTGCTTCCTGCTCACGCTGAACGAGTTCGGGATTCTGCTCGTGCTCGGCAGCGCGCGCCTGGTGACGCTGCCGGTCGCCATCTACAGCAGCGCGACCGTCGATCTCGATGTGCCGACCGCGTCGGCCGGCGCGGTCGTGATGCTCGCGCTGTCGCTCGCGCTCTATGCGGTTTATCGCCGGGTGAACCGGCGTGCGACGGGAGGAAACGATGTCCGCTGAATTCCGTATCGGGCAAGCGGTGCCGCGCCGTCGGGCCGACTGGAGCGACACGCTGCTCAAGCATGCATCGCGCGCGGCGCTCGCGCTGGCCGCGTTCGCGTGCTTCTGGCTGTTCGTGCTGCCGGTCGTCGTCGTCGCGCTGTCGAGCGTGGCGACGCGGTGGTCGGGCACGATCCTGCCGGCCGGCTACAGCCTGCGCTGGTTCGAACGGCTCGGCGCGCCGGAATACGACGCGTTGCTGACGAGCCTCGAAATCGGCTTCGGCGTGGCCGCACTCGGCACGATCGTCGGCCTATGGCTCGCGTTCGCGCTCGAAGGGCGCGACCGACGCGGCGTCGGCGCCGTCGTCGACGCGCTCGTGATGGTGCCGAACGGCGTGCCGAGCGTCGTGCTCGGGCTCGCGGTGCTGATCGCGTATCACCAGAAGCCGCTCGACCTGTCGAGCTCCGCCGCGATCGTCGTGCTGGTGCAGCTCGCGCTGATCCTGCCGTTCTGCTATCGCTGCGCGGCGGCCGCGCTGCGCCCCGAGTTGACCGTGCTGCGCGAAGCCGCGGCGAGCCTCGGCGCGCCGCCCGCGATGGTGCTGCGCCGCGTGCTGCTGCCGCAGCTCGTGCCGGCGCTGCGCGCGAGTCTCGCGCTCGGCTTCGCGCTGTCGCTCGGCGAGCTCGGCGCGACGCTGACCGTCTATCCGCCCGGTTTCGCGACCGTGCCGATCGTCGTGATCGGCCAGGTCGAGCGCGGTTATTACCTTCCCGCATCGGCGCTGTCGCTGCTGATGCTCGGCGCGTCGCTCGCGGCGCTGCTGCTGATCGCCGCGCGCGTGCCGCGCGGCACGAGGGCTGCATCATGAACGCCGCATTCTCCTTGCGACTGCCCGGTGAGCACGTGCGTGCCGGCAACCTTTCGGCCGATCTCGCGGCGCGCTGCGTCGACGTGAACGGCCGGCGCTATCGGCTGCCGGTCGAGCCGACGGTCGTCGTCTGCGTCGACGGCTGCGAGTACGACTATCTCGAGCGCGCGGTGGCGGCCGGCGTCGCGCCGTTCCTCGGCCGCATGATCGCGGAGGGCACCGCGTGGCGCGCCGACAGCGTCGTGCCGACCTTCACGAACCCGAACAACCTGTCGATCGTTTGCGGCGTGCCGCCGTCGGTGCACGGCATCTGCGGCAACTACTTCTGGGACGCGACCGCCGACGGCGGCCGCGGCGCCGAAGTGATGATGAACGATCCGTCCTACCTGCGCGCCGGCACGCTGCTCGCGGCGGCGTCCGACGCCGGCGCGCGCGTGGCCGTGGTCACCGCGAAGGACAAGCTGCGCCGGCTGCTCGGCTGGCGGATGAACGGCATCTGCTTTTCCGCCGAGAAGGCCGCCCAGGCCAATCTCGCGGAAAACGGCATCGTCGACGTGCTCGACTGGGTCGGCCTGCCGTCGCCCGACGTATACAGCGCGGCGCTGTCCGAATTCGTGTTCGCGGCCGGCGTGCGGCTGGCGCAGACGCGGCAGATCGATCTGATGTACCTGTCGACCACCGACTACGTGCAGCACAAGTGCGAGCCCGGCAGCGCGGGCGCGAACGCGTTCTACGCGATGATGGACCGCTATCTCGCGCAACTCGACGCGCTCGGCTGGGCGATCGGGCTCACGGCCGACCACGGGATGAACGCGAAGCACGATCCGGCCACCGGCCGTCCGAACGTGGTCTATCTGCAGGACGCGTTCGACCGCTGGTTCGGCGCGCAGTCCGCGCGCGTGATTCTGCCGATCACCGACCCATACGTCGTGCATCACGGCGCGCTCGGCTCGTTCGCGACGGTCTACCTCGCGCCGGGTGTCGACCGGACCGACGCGATGTGGCGCATCGGCGACCTCGACGGCATCGAGCTCGTGCTCGACAACGCGGAAGCCGCTGCGCGCTTCGAGCTGCCGGCCGACCGGATCGGCGATCTCGTGGTGGTCGCGCGCCGCGACACGGCCGTCGGCACGCGCGAGCGCGAGCACGACCTGTCCGGCCTGACCGTGCCGCTGCGCTCGCATGGCGGCGTGTCCGAGCAGGAAGTGCCGCTGATCTTCAACCGCCGGATCGAGCCGCGCGACCCGGCGCGCCGTCCGCGCAACTTCGACGTCTTCGATTTCGTGCTGAACCGGATCGCGTCATGATCGTTCATCCGCGCCAGGATCATCCGGCGTTCCGCGCCGAGGCGCTGCGCTGGTGCGGCACGCGTGCCTCGCGCGCCCGCGTGTTCGACATCGACGATCCGTACACCGGCGCGCGCGTCGGGACCGCGCCGCTGGCGAGCGTCGACGACGTGCGCGCCGCGTTCGACTACGCGATCGCGTACCGGCCCGCGCTCACGCGCTACGAGCGCTCGCAGATCCTCGAGCGTACGGCGGCGCTGCTGCGCACGCGCTGCGAGGAGGCATCCGACCTCATCACGCTCGAGTCCGGGTTGTCGAAGCAGGACTCCCGCTACGAGATCGGCCGCGTCGCCGACGTGCTGAAGTTCGCGTCCGTCGAGGCGCTGCGCGACGACGCGCAGAGCTTCTCGTGCGATCTGACGCCGCACGGCAAGGCGCGTCGCGTGTTCTCGCAGCGGCAGCCGCTCGACGGCGTGATCGTCGCGATCACGCCGTTCAATCACCCGATGAACCAGGTCGCGCACAAGATCGCGCCGGCGATCGCCACCAACAACCGCGTGATCGTGAAGCCGTCGGAGAAGGTGCCGCTGTCGGCGTTCTATCTGGCCGATCTGCTTTACGAAGCCGGCTTGCCGGAGCCGATGCTGCAGGTGCTGACCGGCGACCCGCGCGAAATCGCCGATGAGCTCGTCACGCATCCGCACGCAGCGCTGATCACGTTCACGGGCGGCGTGTCGATCGGCAAGGCGATCGCGGCCCGGGCCGGCTACCGGCGGATCGTGCTGGAGCTGGGCGGGAACGATCCGCTGATCGTGCTCGACGATGCGGATCTCGAGCGCGCCGCATCGCTGGCCGTGGTGGGTTCTTACCGGAACTCCGGGCAGCGCTGCACGGCGGTCAAGCGGATCCTGGTGCAGCGCTCGATAGCGCCGGCGTTCACCGAGCTGCTCGTCGAAAAGACGCGCGCGTGGAAGTACGGCGATCCGTTCGACGTCGCGAACGAGATGGGAACGGTGATCGACGCCGCGGCGGCGCGGCTGTTCGAGGCGCGTGTCGAAGAAGCCGTCGCGCACGGCGCGCGGCTGTTGACGGGCAACGTGCGGCGCGGTGCGCTGTATGCGCCGACCGTGCTCGACGACGTCGATCCGTCGATGACGATCGTGCGTGAGGAGACGTTCGGTCCCGTGTCGCCGGTGATCGCGTTCGACACGATCGACGACGCGATCCGCATCAGCAACGGCACGGCGTTCGGGTTGTCGTCGGGCGTGTGTACGGACAGCACGGCGGCGGTCGTGCGGTTCGTGAACGAACTGAAGGTGGGCACGGTGAACGTGTGGGAGGTGCCCGGCTACCGGATCGAGCTGTCGCCGTTCGGCGGCATCAAGGATTCGGGGCTCGGCTACAAGGAAGGCGTTCAGGAGGCGATGAAGAGCTTCACGAACCTGAAGACGTTCTCGCTGCCGTGGGAGTAGGCGGATGGCACTGACCGTGGACGAGATCGACGGGCTGTATCGCGCGCACGGCCATGTCGCGTACAGCGGCGAACCGGTGACGCAGCTGGAGCATGCGCTGCAGTGCGGCTTGCTGGCGGAGGAGGCCGGCGCGGACGACGCGCTGATCGCGGCGGCGTTCCTCCACGACCTCGGGCATCTGCTGAACCGGCAGGGCGACACGCCGAGCGCACGCGGCATCGACGATCTGCACCAGTATTACGTGCTGCCGTTCCTGCGGCCGCTGTTCGGCGACGCGGTGCTGGAGCCGATCCGGCTGCACGTCGACGCAAAGCGCTGCCTGTGCCGTACGGAAGCGGGCTACGTCGACGGCCTGTCGGCGGATTCGGTGCGCAGCCTCGCGCTGCAGGGCGGCATCTTCGATGACGACGAGGCGGCGGCATTCCTGCGGCGCCCGTTCGCCGCGGATGCGCTGCGCCTGCGCCGCTGGGACGATAGGGCCAAGGAGCAGGGCAAGGTCACGCCGGGCCTCGATCACTATATGGAAATCGTGGCCCGCCAGGCGCGGACGGGCTGACTGCTCGACTGTTTGTATATAAAGCCCCGCACGCGGCAGCGTGCGGGGCTTTATATATTTCACGAAACCCCTTGCGCGATTGCCGTGAGCTGCATAGAATCACGCCTCTTTCGCGCTACCGGAAACGCGGCGCGGAAGGAAGAAGGGAAGCGGTGCGGTTGGGTGGATGTGGTGACCCAGGTGCACACGAAGCTGAACCCCTCACCGTCACAACGAAGCAGTTCAAAAAGTTGTTGACGAGTGAAGAAAGACGGTTCATAATCTCGCTTCTCTGCTGCTGAAAACGCAGCGCTGCTGAGAAACGCGAAGTTTCTCGCAGAAATGCTCTTTAAAAATTAACAGCCGATAAGTGTGGGCGCTTGATGGAAGCGGGCTGATCTTCGGATCAGAAAGCGAAAGTATCAAGAGTCTCACACTAAAGTAAGTCAGGTTTATGAAGAGATTCATATACCTGTCAGCTTTGAGTGAGCGACCGGTTCTTAACGGAACCGAAAACAGT
>NZ_PQMX01000107.1:0-15579 GCF_004368385.1 Burkholderia sp. B10
GGGTGGGGTTCGCTCGCCAGTCTTGAAGTGAAGAAACCCGGTATGCAGGCTTAGGGCTGTGTGCCGGTTTTTTTTGTGGTTCGACGAGGGATTGGCGGGGCGTCGCTCGCGATCGGCCATGTCGCTGGCTCGAAAAGCTGAATGGGCGGCTCGCGAGCAAGTCGGCCCGTAATGGCGTAACTAGGCGGCCACTGCATTGACTGGAGCGTTCGGATAGCTGAACTGTTGCAGTTCTGGTAACGCTCGCTTCTACCCTTGCGATTCTAGATTTCTGCTTGTTTGTGTTTTAAATAAAAAAATAATCTATTGAACTATTGAGTTGATTTGCGCTGCTATAACTGTCAGCTTTCGAAGCGGATGGGTGTGTCCTATGTTTGAAGCGCATCGGGATCGCGTTAAGTCGCCGTGATGCGCTATCAACTTTATTTTGGAGACCGATATGTCTGCGCGAAGCACTGTCGTGAAGTTGCAAAACAATTCGGGGAACACGTTATTCCTGGATCCCGCGTCGATCAACCTGCTGCACGGGGAATGGGTGACATATCCTCCGGAGAAAATCCCGGATGGCCAAACTGGCCAATGGGAAAGCGATTCGGACGGTTTTATGACGGGAACGGAAGGTCAGCTTCAATATCAATTTGCAGACGGCGGCGGTATCGAGAACGTCAGGCTTTACTGGGACAACCCCTATGTCGGAAATAACGGATACTCGATCACCGTTAGTGCCGCGGGTTATAAGGTTGGTTATGACGGTGGCTCCGGGGATAACGCAACCGTCAACTTCTACATCAAGAAGGGCTGACGCCGTGTGAGGCGCTCGCGCCCGTCTCGATGGGGCGCGAGTGCTCGACGGACGTATTGAGGGCTTGGCCGGATCTCGCGCCCTTGGCGATCGGTCGGTTCCAGCCGCGCGCCTGATACCCGGCGCTGTCATTCGAACGGCTGCTGCTTCGCAACGGGAACGTGTCAGCCATCGTTCGTTGGAAACCCGCGTCCGCGGGAACGCTACTGGAAAATTCGATCGCCGCCTGGCAGGTGAGTCATGCGGCTCCGCAATGCCGCCAACTGCTGGTGCCATGACGACGACGTTGCCGCTGACGTTTTCACGCATGGCCTTCATTGCACGTCGCAACTAACGGTCAGTCCTGCCCGCCGACTTCCAATGGCGCGGTGGCGTCCCGCCACGCGCACCGGCAGTGCATGAAGGTCAGCGGTCACGCAGCGAAGGCGACGCCTGCCGCTACGGACGCACCCGCGCAGAACCATCCGCGCCCCTACTCAATCACCGCCGCGCCTCATTCCCGCGTGAAACATCTTCCCCATCAGCCTCGTTCGCATCCCATCCGCTAACCAAACGTCCGCGCAAGATCACACGCGCGCGTTGACGCGTGTGGCGGTCAGGGAAGGACCAGGAGCGTGATTGGATTGGATTTCGCGGCGGCCGTGCGGCCGTGCTTGCGGCGTCGGCGCGCGCCGCGCATAAAGGCTGCCGCCGACAACGCAAAGGGATCCGAAGCGATCGCATGCGGACATGCACATCGTTCGCCTCGGCAACAGCGCGTTCAACGGGCGGCACACACACCGCCCACCCACCTTACGCCGTGACGAACTCGTGCACGTACCGATTGAACACCGCGGGACTCGCCGCATTCATCCCGTGCGACGCACCGGCGACGGTCTGCCGTTGCGCAGCGCCGATCCACTGCGACAGCGTGTCGACGTTGTGGCGGAACATCTTCGGGCTGCGTTGTCCGTCGATCAGCAGCGTGCGGCATGCGATATCCGACGCCGTGTGTTGCGAATAGGCGGGCAACGGGTCCTGCAGCTGCTTCGGCAGCGTGCTCGCGTTGTCGATCGCCATCATGCGGAAGCGCGACGTGCTCTTGTTCCACGCACCCGGCATGCTGACCGAGTCGACGAACATCTCGAGGCCGGCTTCCACGTTGCCTGCGCCGATCAGCTTCACGGCTTGCGTGCGCAGCGCGATCGCGGCGGCCGGCAATGCGGCTTCGCGCACGCCCGGCTGTTGCAGCGGGCCGCCGGGATCGGCGAGCGTCAGCGTGTCGACGAGCTGCGGATGCTGGCGCGCGACGTTGAACGCGACGCTGCCGCCGCGTGAATGGCCGACCAGATGAACGGGGCCGAGATCGAGCGCGTCGATGAATTCGGCCAGCTCGTCGACGTGGTTCTGCCAGCTGAACTCGTCCTGGATGCCCGCTTCGACGGCCGGCCAGTAGTGGCTCAGGCTCGGCGCGATGCAGCGGTAGTGCGCCGACAGCGACGCGAGTTGCGGCTCCCAGTAGCGGTAGTCGCACAACGATCCGTGCACGAACACCATCGGCGCGCCGCTGCCCCGCTCGACATACGGCAGGCTGATGCCCGACGAAAGCGTCGCAAATTGCAGGTCCGGGTTGGCGAGCACCGAAGGCTCGATTCGCATGTTCATGACTGAAAACTCAATGGGTGCGTCATCACGCCGCAACTATGCCTCACCGCGACCTGCAAGAAAAACGCATTATTTTCATCGTCACGATCAATTTTATTGATGACAACGCCGAAAACCCTTGTCGCAGCGTGGTACGCACTTCAGCCTTTAATCGTCTGACGGTTTGATTCCGCGCTGAAAGCCAGCGTGTGCGGCCGCGCGGGCGCGCATCGGACGCGACCGCGTGCTGCGCAAAATGAAGGTCGCGCGACGTCGTTCGCGCGTTATCGCGCCGCGGGCGCGGCCAAGGTCCGAAGCTCGCCAGGTAGATCGTTGTCCGCAGCGAATGGCATCGCGAAGTCGAATGCATCGGCGCACATGACGCGCAACGCGTCCGCGACGAACAGGCATTTGACGCGGCCGTCGACCACCGGCATCGCGAGCCACTCGGACCAGTCGCGCGTGACACCGCGCGTCAGATCGCCGCCGATCCGGCCGCGATCCATGCCCGCATACGCGGCCTCATTCCCCGCCGTCGGCGGCCGCATCGCCGCGCGCGGGAATCCGCAGGTTGCGCAGCTTGTGATAGAGCGTCTTCTTCGGCATCCCGAGCGCAACGCTCGCGTCCGCGACGTTGCCGTTGTGACGCCGCAGCATGTCTTCGATCAGCATCCGCTCGAAATACGCCATCTGCTCGGCGAGCGTGCTGCCGGCCGCGGGCGGCCCGCTGGACGACAGCAGGCTGTCGCCGGTCAGCCCGAGCACGAAGCGATCGGCGACGTTCTGCAGCTCGCGCACGTTGCCGGGCCACGCGTGCGTCATCAGTTCGGATACCTGCGCGGCGCTGACGACGGGTGCCGGCTGCCCGAAACGCCGCGCGGCCGCGAGCACGAAATGCTCGAACAGCAGCGGCACGTCCTCGCGCCGCTCGCGCAGCGGCGGCAGCTCGATCTGCGCGACGTTGAGCCGGTATAGCAGGTCCGCACGGAAGCGCCCGTCGGCAGCGAGCTCGGTCAGGTCGGCCTTCGATGCCGCGACGACGCGGCAGTCGACCGCAATCAGCTCGTTCGCGCCGAGCCGCTCGACCACGCGCTCCTGCAGCACGCGCAGCATCTTGATCTGCAGCGGGATCGGCATCGTCTCGATCTCGTCGAGGAACAGCGTGCCGCCGTGCGCCCACTCGATCTTGCCGATGCGCTTCTTGATCGCGCCGGTGAACGCGCCGGCCTCATGGCCGAACAGCTCGCTCTCGAACACCTGCTCCGGCAGACCGCCGCAGTTCAGCGCGACGAAATGCGCGTCGCGCCGTCCGCCGAAGTCGTGCAGGCTGCGTGCGATCAGTTCCTTGCCGGTGCCCGTCTCGCCGGTGATCAGCACCGACACCGACGTGTCGGCGAGCCGCAGGATCTTCTTGCGCACGTCGGCCATCGCCGGCGACTTGCCGAGCACGTACGCGTCGATCCCGTGCCAGTTGTCGAGCGCGGCGCGCAGCCCCTGCACCTCGAGCGTGAGCCGGCGCTTCTCGACGGCCCGCGCGACGCGCCTGGCGATCAGGTCCGACGAGAACGGCTTTTCGATGAAGTCGTACGCGCCGTCGTGCATCGCGCCGACGGCCGTCGAAATGTCGGCGTGACCGCTGATCAGCACGACCGGAATCTGCGCGTCGACGGCCATCACGCGCTCGAGCAACTGCAGCCCGTCGATGCCGGGCATCCGCACGTCCGACACGATGACGACCGGTGCGCCGGGCGCGACGTGCGCGAGCGCGTCAGCGGCCGATGCGAACGCGTCGACCGGGAAGCCGGCGAGCGCGACGGCCTGCTCGACGCCGATGCGCACGTTCTCGTCGTCCTCGACGACGAGCACGCGGATCTCATGTTCCATGCTCTGTCCTTTGTGGCGGCGTCGCCGCCGCGAATTCGATGATGAACTGCGCGCCGCCTTCGTCGCGGTTCGCCGCGGCGATCCGCGCGCCGAACGCGTCGACGATGCGCGACGTGATCGCCAGGCCGAGCCCGAGCCCCTGGCCGCGCGGCTTGGTCGTGACGAACGGCTCGAACAGGTGCGGCAGCACGTCGGGCGCGATGCCGGCGCCGCTGTCGGCCACGGTCAAGCGCACGCGGCCGGCGTCGTCCGGCCCGCTCGCTTCGATGACGATGCGCCGCACCGGCGCGTCGCGCACGGCGTCGAGCGCATTGCCGAGCAGGTTCACGATCACCTGCTGCAACTGGCTCGATTCGGCGGACACCGTCGTGCCCGGCGCGATGTTCACGTCGAGCTGCACGCCTTCGTCGCGGATCCGCGCTTCGTAGATCAGCCGCGCATGCGCGATGGCTTCGTTCAGCGATACGGCGACGCGCTCGACGTCGGGCTTGCGCGCGAAGGTCTTGAGCTCGCCGGTGAGCACGGCCATGCCGTCGACCAGCTTGCCGATCCGTTCGAGGTTCGCGAGCGCCGGTGCCGGCTGGCCGCGCTCGAAGAACGTGCGCGCGTTGTCGCACAGCGTGCGGATCGCGACGAGCGGCTGGTTCAGCTCGTGCGTGAGGCCGGCCGCCATCTGCCCGAGCACCGCGAGCTTGCCCGCGTGCACGACTTCCTGTTGCGAATCGCGCAGCCGCTGCTCGGTGCGCTCGCGCTCGACGATCTCGCGCTGCATCCGCTCGTTCGCGGCCGTCAGCGCGGCCGTGCGCTGCGCGACGGTCAGCTCGAGCCGGTCGTTCGCGCGGCGCAGCGCGTCCTGCGCGTTCAGCCGCGCGATGATCGCCCGGCGGCGCTGGATCGCGTAGCCGGCCAGCAGCGCCGCGATCAGGAACGCGCCGGTGACGAACACGAACGCCGTCTGCTGCTGGCGGCGCGCGCCCGCGATATCGAGCAGCACCATCAACGAATCGCCGGCCTGCGGCGCGGGGCGCGACATCACCAGATAGCGCGTGCTGCGGCCGGCGCGGCGCGGGTCCGGAAACGTGCCGAACCACGCGGCCGCGCTGCGATCGCCGATGCGCCGGTACGGCAGCGCATCGACCGTGCGGCCCGCATACTGGCGCGACGCGTGGATGTCGCGCTGCTGCTGCGCGGTGATCGGGCGCAGCGCGGCGAATTTCCATGCGGGCTCGGTCGAGATCACGACCACGCCGTTGCCGTCCACCACCATCGCGGCGACGCCCGGCGCGCGCCACGCGGATTCCAGCGGGTCGACGCTGATCTTCACCGCCGCCACGCCGATCGGCACGCCGTCGTCGCGCACCGCGCTGGCGAAGTAGACGCCCGGCACGCCGGTATTGGTGCCGATCCCGAAGAAGCGGCCGCTGCCGCGCGCGAGCGCGTCCTTGAAGTACGGCCGGTACGACACGTTCGTGCCGACGAAGCTGATCGTCTCGTTCCAGTTGCTCGCGGCGATCACCTCGCCGCGCAGGTCGATCACGTCGACGGCGCCGCTGCCCGCGTCGCGGTTCACGGCTTCGAGATAGGTGTTCACCGCATGCACGAGCGTGGGCGCGTCGTGCGGCGCGGCCTTCAGCAGCGCGCGCACGCCGTCCTGGCGCGCGACCAGCGCGGGCAGGATCTCGAAGCGGCCGAGTTCGCTCTTCAGGCTCGATGCATAGAGGTCGAGCCGGTGCGCGCCGGTTTCCTCCAGCGCGTCGATCGCGCGTTCCCACGCGAAATCGACGGCCGCGCCCGCCACGCCGACATACAGCGCGGCGGCCGACACCCAGCCCCACCACGGGATACCCTTGAAGCTCTTCTGCACGTTCGCCCTCATCGATGCCGCGCTACCGGCCGTCCGTTAGCGGTCCTCCGCTACCGGCTCTTTGCTGCCGGCTCCCCGCCAGGCCGCTTCCAAACGACGCCTCGAAACGACACTTCCAAACGACGCGCGCCGCGCACCGGCAACGCCGGCGGCGGCGCGTGCGAAGCGGCCGGCGCGCTTGCGCGCGCAGCGCTGCGTTATCCGAAGTGTGCGACCAGGATCAGCGTCACGGTCACGACGATCGCGCCGCCGATGCGCGTCGCGATCTGCGCGAACGGCATCAACTGCATGCGGTTCGCGGCGGTCAGGATCGCGACGTCGCCGGTGCCGCCCTGGCCGCTGTGGCAGGCGTTCACGATTGCGGTGTCGATAGGGTACATCTTCAGCAGGCGGCCGACCACGAAACCGGTGCCCATCAGCGTCGCGACGGTCGACACGATCGTGATCACGTTGACCACCGTGAACGCGGCGGTCAGCTTGTCCCACGGCGTCATCGCGACGCCGATCGCGAACAGCAGCGGATAGGTGACGGCCGTCGAGAAGAACTTGTAGACGACGAACGCGCCTTCCTGCAGCGGCGGCGACACCGCGCGCGCGAGCTTCACGAGCACCGCGAGGAACAGCATCGCGACCGGCGCGGGCAGCCCGAACAGCTTGTGCGCCATCAGGCCGACGAGGTACAGCGTGATCGCGGTGATGCCGGCGCCGGCGATGTGCGTGACGTCGACGTGGCCGCGGATCTCCTCGTTCTCCGGCGTCATGTCGCCGCTTTCGCCGACCTGCAGGCGGCCGTTGCCGGTCAGGTGCGGCAGCCGCTTGCCGAGCATGTCGAGCGCGCCCGACAGGATGATCGCGGTCAGGCTGCCGAGCATCACCGACGGCAGCACCATCGCGAACATCTCGCCCTGCGGCAGGTGCATCAGTTCCGAATAGCCGATCGACAGCGGAATCGCGCCCTCGCCGACGCCGCCCGCCATGATCGGTACGACGATGTACAGCAGCGTGTGGCGTGCGCCGAGGCCGAGCGCGGTGCCGACCGCCGTGCCGACGATCGCGGCCGCGATCGAGCCGGCCGCGAGCGGCACGAAGATCTTCACGAAGCCCTGGATCAGCACGCGCCGGTCCATGCTCAGGATGCTGCCGACGATGATCGACGCGATGAACAGGTACAGGAAGTTGGTGGACTTCGTGAATTCGACGGTGAGGTTCAGCACCGGCTTCGGCAGCACGTGGTAGTAGGTGAGCGCCGACGGCACGAAGGTCGCGAAGATCGCGGCCGCGCCGATGTTGCGCAACAGCGGCAGCCGCTTGCCGAGCTCGGCGCATGTGAAGCCGAAGAACGCCAGCACAGCGATCGCCATCGAGATTTCGCCGGGCACCTTGCCGGTCACCACGAACCCGACGATCAGCGCGAACAGGATCACGTAGATCGGCAGCGGGATGATGCCGATGCGGATTTCCATCAGCTTCCACCAGCCGTGCGGCCAGAAGCGCTCGCGCGTGGCGGGGCTGGCGTGGGCAACCGGCTCGGGATGCGATGGGGTATGGATAGAGGTCTGCAAGACGTGTCTCCTGATGTTGGAATGCCTGCATGGCTTCGCGGCATCGTGTGCCGTCTGTAACGCAACCGTCGTGCCAGAAATTCGGCCTGCCCGATTTTTCGCAAGCCGTTGATTCCAAAGGATTCGTTTCGTCAGCTGAAATCTCGGCCGCGCTCGCGTGGCCGAGATTTCGGAATTCGCGCCGCGCGCAGGCCGAGATTTCAGCCGGCGGCGTGCGCTCGTGCGTGCGGCCCCGCGCTTGCGGACCGCGATCGCGCCATATCGCCACGCGCGATTTTCTTCGCACAATCGCTTCGTAGACCGCCCATCCGCCGCTCTCTATCATCGGCTGATCCTTTTCCGATGTGACGACCACCTCCGGAGAACGCCCGCGCGTTCGCCGCGGCGTCGCTCATCCGTCGCTACCGTCTTTGCCCAGGAGAGTGGTTTCCATGCTGCATGCCGTTTTTTCCGCCCGCTTTTCCCCCGGCCGCGCGGCTCGCGTGCTGGCCGCCGCGCTGCTCGGCGTCGTGCTGCTCAACGGCGCGCGCGCCGACACCGCGCCGCTGAAGGTGGGCCTCTCCACGAGCCCGCAGATCGAAGCGCTGAAGATCGCCGCGAAGGAGGCGAAGGCGCAGGGCCTCGACGTGCGGATCGTCGAGTTCACCGACTGGAATACGCCGAACGCGGCGCTCGCGAACAAGGACATCGACGTCAACTACTTCCAGCACATCCCGTTTCTCGAGAACGCGAAGAAGCAGGGCGGATACGACTTCGTCGCGATCGCGCCGGGCACGATCATGAAGATCGGCCTCTATTCGAAGAAGGTGAAGCGCTTCGACGAACTGAAGGACGGCGCGCGCGTCGCGATCGCCAACGACCCGGTCAACGGCGGGCGCGGCCTGTTGCTGCTGCAGCGCGCGGGGCTCGTCACGCTGAAGCCCGGCGTCGACTACCGCGCGACCACGCGCGACATCGTGTCGAACCCGAAGCATCTGAAGATCATCCCGCTCGAGGCGTCGCAGCTCGCGCGCTCGCTCGACGACGTCGACCTCGCGCAGGGCTACCCGAGCTTCATCAAGCTCGCCGGCACGGCCGACCCGAACAGCGCGCTGCTGTTCGACGGCACCGAGAACAAGAGCTTCGCGCTCCAGTGGGTCGTGCGGCCCGACAGCGTGAACGACCCGCGCATCCGCAAGTTCATCGCGATCTATCAGCACTCGCCGGCCGTGCGCCGCGCGCTCGACGACGCGTTCGGCTCGCTGTACGCGATCGCCTGGTGACGGAGACGACATGACGACCGCCAACCGCAAGAAGATCCTGCTCAACGCGTTCAACATGAACTGCGTCGGGCACATCAATCACGGGCTGTGGACCCATCCGCGCGACCGCTCCGCGCATTACACCGATCTCGACTACTGGACCGATCTCGCGCAGACGCTCGAGCGCGGCAAGTTCGACGGGATCTTTCTGGCGGACATCGTCGGCGTCTACGACGTGTACGGCGGCGGCCCCGACGCCGCGCTGCGCGAATCGGTGCAGGTGCCGGTGAACGATCCGCTGCTGCTCGTGCCCGCGATGGCGCAGGTCACGCGGCATCTCGGCTTCGGCGTGACCGCGAACCTGACCTACGAGCCGCCTTATCTGTTCGCACGCCGGATGTCGACGCTCGATCACCTGACGAAGGGGCGCGTCGGCTGGAACATCGTGACCGGCTATCTCGACAGCGCCGCGCGCGGCATGGGCCTCGCGCAGCAGATCGGCCACGATGATCGCTACGAGCGCGCGGACGATTACATGGAGGTCGTCTACAAGCTGTGGGAGCAGAGCTGGGACGACGACGCGGTGATCCGCGATGCGCACGCGCGCGTGTTCGCGCGGCCCGACAAGGTGCGGCGCGTGAAGCACGACGGGCCGTTCTATTCGGTCGATGCGATCCATCTGAGCGAGCCGTCGCTGCAGCGCACGCCGGTGCTGTATCAGGCCGGTTCGTCGGCGCGCGGCGTCGAGTTTGCCGCGCGCCACGCCGAATGCGTGTTCGTGAACGGCCAGAGCAAGGCGGCCGCGCGCGCGGCCGTGCTCGACATTCGCGCGGCCGCCGCACGCCAGGGCCGCGACCCGGCGTCGATCCGGATTTTCGCCGGCGTGAGCGTCGTGACCGCCGAGACCGAGCGGCTCGCGCGCGAGAAGTTCGACGAGTACCGGCGCTATGCGAGCGCGGAAGCGGGCCTCGCGCATTTCGCCAGCTCGACCGGCATCGACTTCGCGAAGTACGGCCTCGACGAGCCGATCTCGTATGTGAAGACCGATTCGATCCAGTCGGCCGTCGACGCGATCTCGCGCAAGAGCACGAGCGGCACGTGGACCGTGCGGCGCATGCTCGAGCAGATGTCGCTCGGCGGACGCTACGCGCCGATCGTCGGAGCGCCGTCGCAGGTCGCGGACGAGTTGCAGGCGTGGATCGACGAGACGGGCATCGACGGCTTCAACCTGACGCGCACCGTGATGCCCGAATCGTTCGTGGATTTCGTCGACTGGGTCGTGCCCGAGTTGCAGAACCGCGGCGTCTACAAGGAAGACTACGATCCCGCGCCGACGCTGCGCGAGAAGCTGTTCGGCGCCGGCGCCGGCGCGCGGCTGCCTGCCTGGCACACCGGCGCGCGGCACCGGCCGGCCACCGCGGTGGCGGCGGCGGAAGCCGCGCATGCATGAACGTGACGGAGCGAAGCGATGACGCAATGGTTCGACCCGCCGGGATTCATCGACGCGACGGCGGCGCGCGCGAGCGCAAACGCGCATGCAGCGGCCGCCGACGAAGCGGGCGCAATCGCCGCGGCCGTCTCGTTCGACCGCGTCGGCAAGGTGTTCGCGACGCCGCGCGGCCACGCCGCCGCGCTGCGCGACGTGACGCTCGACGTGCGACGCGGCGAGGTGTTCGGCATCATCGGCCGCAGCGGCGCCGGCAAGTCGACGCTGCTGCGGCTCGTGAACGGCCTCGAACGCGCGAGCTCGGGCAGCGTGCGCGTGCACGGCGTCGAGGTCGGCACGCTCGACGACGACGGGCTCGTCGCGCTGCGCCGCCGCACCGGCATGGTGTTTCAGCATTTCAACCTGCTGTCCGCGAAAACCGTGTTCGAGAACGTCGCGCTGCCGCTGAAGATCGCCGGTGTGCCGAAGGCTGAGCGCGTGCGCAAGGTCGATGCGCTGCTCGAACTCGTCGGGCTCGCCGCGAAGCGCGACGCGTATCCGGCGAGCCTGTCGGGCGGCCAGAAGCAGCGCGTCGGAATCGCACGGGCGCTGGTGCACGATCCGGAGGTGCTGCTGTGCGACGAGGCGACGTCGGCGCTCGATCCCGAAACGACGCAGTCGATCCTCGCGCTGCTCGCCGACATCAATCGCCGTCTCGGCCTGACGATCGTGCTGATCACGCACGAGATGGAGGTGATCCGAGCGGTGTGCGACACGGTCGCGGTGATCGAGCAGGGCGAGGTGGTCGAAACGGGCGCGGTGTGGCGCGTGTTCGGCAAGCCGCGCCATGGCGCGACGCGCGCGCTGCTCAGCACGCTCGTGCACGACCTGCCGGCCGAACTCGCCGCGCGCGTGCAGCCGTTGCCCGAGGACGCGGCGTTGCCCGACGGCGCGCAGATCGTGCTCGACATCCGCTATACGGGCGAGAGCGCCGGCGAGCCGGATCTCGGCGCGCTCGCGGCCGCGCTCGGCGGCGCCGTGCGCTTTCTGCACGGCGGGATCGAGCGGATCCAGGGACATGCACAGGGGCGCCTCGTGATCGCGGCGCAGCCGCGCGCGGCCGAACCCGGCGAGCCGCCTGCCGGCCCGCGCACGGTCGCCGCGTTGCTCGAACGCGCGCGCCGGCACGCGAACCACGCGGAGGTGCTCGGCTATGTTTGAGCTGTGGTGGCCCGAACTGCTCGACGCGATCCGCGACACGCTGTCGATGGTCGCCGCGTCGGCCGCGATCGCGGCGCTGGCCGGCATTCCGCTCGCGGTGGTGCTGGTGACGACCGCGCCCGGCGGCATCTACGAACGGCGCGCCGCTAACGCGGTGCTCGGCGCGCTCGTCAACGTGTTCCGCTCGACGCCGTTCATCATCCTGCTCGTCGCGCTGCTGCCGTTCACGCGCGTGCTGATCGGCACGACGATCGGCGTGTGGGCGGCCGTCGTGCCGCTGTCGATCGCAGCGATTCCGTTCTTCGCGCGGATCGCCGAAGTGAGCCTGCGCGAAGTCGATCGCGGGCTGATCGAGGCCGCGCTCGCGATGGGCGCGAAACGCCGCCACATCGTGTGGCACGTGCTGCTGCCGGAGGCGCTGCCCGGCATGCTCGGCGGCTTCACGATCACCGTCGTTGCGCTGATCGGCTCGACCGCGATGGCGGGCGCCGTCGGCGCGGGCGGGCTCGGCGACCTCGCGATCCGCTACGGCTATCAGCGCTTCGACACGACGGTCATGGTGACCGTGATCGCGATCCTGATCGCACTCGTTTCGGCCGTGCAATTCACGGGCGACCGCCTGGTGCGGCGCGTGGCCCGGCGTACCTGAGCGGCGCCGCGCGCGTCCGCTCGTTTCATTGAAGACCCTGAGAGAACGATACCCATGAACTTACCCATCGGCGCACCGCGCGACTGGAACGGACAATTCGAGGAAGCGCTGTTTCTCGACGTGGCGCGACGCCATCGTCCGGGCTTCCCCGACAAGCTGGCGACGCCGCCGCGCGAGCCGCACGGCGACGACGAACTGGCTGCCGTGGCCGACTACTACACGAAGATGGCGTCGCACGACCTGTTCATCGTGCAGGTCGTCGCGAAGGCGATCGACACGCTGTTTCGCGACGATCCGCATTTCCAGCTGATCCTGTCGCGCCAGCTCGGCGACGACGGCGCGCACGCGGTGATCGGCCGCGAGCGCGTGACCGAGCTGACCGGCCGCGATCCGCTGGCCGAGGTTGCGCGGCTCGTCGATGCGCACTGGGCGCGCATCGGCGACATCGCGGTGCGCGACGTCGCGGGCTTCCTCGCGTTCGAATGGCATTACGAGCTGCACATCCTCGCGAAGCTGTGGATTCAGCGCAAGACCGGCCGCATCGCCGACGGCGCGATGCGCGAGCATGGCGAGAACCGCATCCGGCCCGACGAGGAGTGGCATCGCGTGCAGATCGTGCAGTGGTGGTTCGACAAGCTGGCGGCGCTGCCGGCTGCCGAGCGCGAGGCGCTGATCGACCGCGTGATCGCAGCCGACGAGGAAACGCAGGCGCGCCTCGACGGCTATCTGCACGACGAGTACGCGCATACCGCGCACGTGTTCGGCGCGGATATCGCCGAGTACCGCGCGATCTACGACGACTGGCGGCGCGAAATCCTGGCGCGGCTGACCGGGCGCCGGCTCGATGCGCTCACGCCGCTGTCACGCGACGTCGTTGCGCGCGAAACCATCGTTGCGGAAGCCGTTGCATGAACGATCCGCGTGGCCCGGCGACGTTCGCGCCGGATACCGACGAGCGCGCCCACGCCGACGCGGCGCTCGACCGCGCGCTCGATGCGCTGCGCGAGACGGCCGTCGCGCGCGACCGCACCGGCGGTCATGCGGCCGATGCGAAGCAGCGGCTTGCCGACGCGGGCGTGCTGACGCTCGCGGTGCCGCGCGAATTCGGCGGGCAGGAGGCCGAATGGCCGGCCGTCTACGACACGATCCGGCGGATCGCGCGCGTCGACAGCGCGCTCGCGCATCTGGTCGGGTTCCAGGCGCTGCAGGTGGTGAGCGTCGACGTGTGGGGCAATGCGGCACAGCGCGAGCGCTATCTGCGCGGCACGGTCGAGCATCGCTGGTGGTGGGGCAATGCCGTCAATCCGCTCGACACGCGGCTCGCTGCAACCGCGTTGCCGGACGGCGGCTACCGGCTCGACGGCGTGAAGGGCTTCTGTTCGGGCACGCGCGGCTCGCAGCGGATGACGGTGTCCGCGCACGATCCGGCCACCGGCCGCCCGGTGTTCGGCGTGGTGCCGACTGCGCGCGACGGAATCGCCGTCAACGACGACTGGGACCCGATCGGCCAGCGGCAGACGGATAGCGGCAGCGTGCAGTTCGACGGCGTGCGGCTCGCGCCGGACGAGGTGCTGCATCGCTCCGAAACGCCGCCGACGCCGCACGCGACGCTGCGCACGCTGGTGTCGCAACTGGTGCTGACGAACCTGTTCGTCGGCCTCGCGCAAGGTGCGCTCGCGGAGGCGCGCGATTACGTGCTGACGCACGGCCGGCCGTGGATACATGCGGGCGTCGCGCAGGCGGGCGACGATCCTTATACGCTGCAACGCTTCGGCGAGATGCACGTGCAGGCGGTCGCGGCGGCGTCGCTCGCGGATCGCGCGGCTCTCGACCTGCAGCGCGCGTGGACGCTGCGCGACGCGTTGAGCGCGAACCAGCGCGCGGAAGTGGCGATCGCGGTGTCGAACGCGAAGATCGTCGCGCAACGCGCGGCGCTCGCGAACGGCGAGGCGTTGTTCGATGCGTGCGGCGCGCGCGCGACGGCTGCGTCGCTCGGCCTCGACAGATTCTGGCGCAACGCGCGCACGCATACGCTGCACGATCCGCTCGACTACCGGCTGCGCGACGTCGGGAAGTTCGCGCTGACCGGTGAGTTGCCGCAGGCGTCGCTCTATACGTGACGACGGTGGGGGACGCTCGCGTGTGCCGGTTGTCGATGGCGTGGTGGCGAGCCGGGACGCGACCGCGTGAACGAACATGCGTTACGCGATTCGCGGGCGCCGTGTGTGATCGCTGTCGCGGGCCGTTCCGCACACTAAGTCAGCCGCTCGACGTTCGCGCAAGATGCGCCGTGTCACATGTCGGGACCGACGCGCCGCGCGACTACAGCCGCGCCGGCCCGCCCGCTCACTGCGCCGCCAGCGTATCGGCCAGTGCGCGCATCGCGTCAGCCGTCTGCGGGTTCGCCGGGAAAAACGCCTCGATCGCAAGCTCCGACAGCGTGACGTCGACCGGCGTGCCGAATACCGTCGTCGTGCTGAAGAACGTCAGCTCGCCGCCGCTTGCCGTGCGCAGCCGCAGCGGGACGGCGATGTCCGCGTAGTCGGTACGCGGCTGCGCGTCGTCGGGCTGGCCGGCCGGCGCCGGATACGCCGCCAGTTCATCGCGCAGCGTGTGCAGCGTGCGGTCGCCGCTCGCGTCGATCTGCCGTTGCAGCCGATGCAGGACGTGCGCGCGCCATTCGTGCCAGTTGACGATCTGCGCTGCGAGGCCGTCCGGATGCAGGCTGAGCCGTAACACGTTGACGGGCGGCTGCAGCAGCGCGGGATCGGCTTGCTCGACGAGCGCGCCGAGCATCCGGTTCGCGGCGAGCAGCATCCAGTGGCGATCGACCGCGAGCGCCGGATACGGCTCGTGGCCGCGCAGCACGGCTTCGACGGCATGCCGAGCGGCATCCAGTTGCGGATCGGAGAATGGTCGCTCGCGAAACAGCGGCGCGTAGCCGGCTGCGACGAGCAGCGCATTGCGTTCGCGCAGCGGGACGTCGAGGCGCTCGGCCAGATGCAGCACCATGTCGCGGCTCGGCTGCGCGCGGCCCGATTCGACGAAGCTCAGGTGCCGCGCGGACACCTCGGCTTCCAGCGCGAGCGCCATCTGGCTCAGGCGGCGGCGTTGCCGCCAGGTGCGCAGCAACGGGCCGATGCCGGACGCGCGGCCGGCGGACGACGGGAGCGAGTGGAGGGCGGCGGTCGAGTTCATGGGGACGATGATAGGCAATCCCGCACGCGCCGGGTATTACCTGCGAGGTAAGCGTTGGGGCTACGCGGGCCGCGGCGGGCGCCGGAGCGGTGGAGGCGAGGCACCCGAA
>NZ_PQMX01000108.1:0-14827 GCF_004368385.1 Burkholderia sp. B10
GGCTTCGGCCGCTGGTGCCGCTTCGGCGCCTGCCCCGGCCTCCGGACCTGCTTCGGCTCCGGCACCCGCTTCGGCACCCGCAGCGGCCTCCGCGCCAGCAGCCTCTTCGACATCCGCTCCGGTTTCGGCCCACGGTCCAGTTTCGACACACGCTCCGGCCTCGGCACCTGCTTCGCCTTCACCTGCTTCGGGGTCGACAGCTGTTCCTGCTTCGGCACCCGCACCGGCCTCGGCGTCCGGTCCTGTTTCAGCCCTCGGCCCGGCTTCAGCTACTGCGTCGCTGCCAGCCGCTGTTTCGACCGCTGCACCTGCTTCGGCTTCGGCGTCCGCTCCGGCCGCGACGCTCTCTCCGGCTTCACCGCAAGCACTCGAGACTGCTTCGATTTCGGCAGCCGGTTCAGCTGCTTCGGCTGCGGCCCATGCTGCGGCTTCTGCATCGGCTACGGCCGCAGCACTCGCTTCGGCTCCCGTCCTCGCTTCCACGGCTTCGTCTGCGCCGCCTCATGCCGCTGCGTCGGAAGCGGTTTCCGCGTCGGCACCCACCGGCACGCGCGGCACGCCGGTCGCTTCGAGCGCAGCTTTGGCAATGTCCGGTCCCACGGCAACGGCAACCACGCACGCCGCTGCGGCCTCCGCAAGCAATACGTCGGCGTCCGCACCCACCGCCGATCCCATAGCATCGTTCGCGCCGACCGCGGTCAGCGCAGCGCCGGCCAACTGACCACGCGCCCCTCGTCCACGCGTGCCATGCGCACGTAGCGACGGAACGGTGGACGTTTCGCGCGACACAGTGCTTCGATGCGTCGGCGCTTCGCCCGCCGTGTGCGGAACCGATCGCGAGCGCGCCGCTCGTGCATGCGGCCGACGGCGGGTACGACACGCCCTCGTCCTCGTCGTCGCATAGCGATCTGCGCCGCTGCGGCCGACCACCTCACGCGCCGCGCTCGCATCCGCTCACGGCAACGCGAATCGCGAGCCAGCCCCGCCGAACCCGCGCGACAGACACCACGAAGTCACACCGACAAGCCACCACCGTCCGTTCGCGCCGCCGTCACGCATCGGGCTCGATCGCCGTCATTCACCGGCCGAGCGTCACGGACGGCCACACCTCATCGCAACGTAGTGCTCCACGACTGCAGTTGCTCGATGGTCGCCGTCACGCCGCCGCAGACGATCACCGCGATGTTCGACGCCGCGGCCAGCACTGGCACCGGCCGTTCGAGCGCGGCCAGCGCGGCGCCGCACGCGGGCTCGACGACGAGCCGGTGCTCGTCCACCAGCCGCAACGAGGCGGCCACCGCCTGCGCATCCGATACGACGACCGGATGAACCGGATGCCGGCTCGCCCACTCGAGCGCCGCGTCGCACGGCCGCTTCGCGCCGAGCGACGTCGCGATGCTCTCGATCGCCGGCAGTTCCACCGGACGCCGCTGCGCGACCGAGCGCGCATAGCAGTCGGCGCCCGCCGTCTCCACCGCGACGACCGGCACGTCGTGCCAGCCGTTGCGCGCGAGCCCCTCCAGCACGCCGCACAGCAGCCCGCCGCCACCGACCGCGAGCACGATCGCGTCGGGTTTCGGGCCGACGGCCGCGATCTCGTCGACCATCGTCGCGTGCCCGCGCCACAACACCGGATCGTCGAACGGGTGCACGAATGCGTCGTGCTCGCCGACGGCCGCCAGCGCGAACGCGTTGGCCTCGACCCAGCTCGCGCCATGCACGACGACCTCGGCCCCTTCGCCGCGAATCAGTTCGCGTGCGCGCACGGACGCGGTCTCGGGCACCACCACCAGCACCGGCACGCCGAGTTCGCGCCCGCAATACGCGACCGCGATGCCCGCATTGCCGCCCGACGACGACACGAAGCGGCGCGCGCCGGCCGCCTGTCGCGCCGCGCACACCGCGCCGATCCCGCGCAATTTGAACGAACCGGACGGCTGAAGCGCATCGAGCTTCAACCAGACGTCGGCGCCGAGCCGGCGGGAGGCGGTGTGCGAACGGAGGTACGGCGTCTGAATATGGAGCGGCATGGTGGATCACGATGGAACACGAGGGACGGGCGCAGCCGTCGATCAAGCAACGGCAACGGCAACGGCAACGGCAACGGCAACGGCAACGGCAACGGCAACGGCAACGGCAACCATCGTACGGCACGCGGGCCATGCTTTTCCAATACCATCGAAGCGTATTCGCCATGCTTGCCAGGCATATCATTCTCACCAACCGAAACCGGAAACCGGAGTCCCCACCCGCATGCGCCAGATCGAACTGCGTCACCTGCGTTATTTCGTGGCCGTCGCGCAAGCCGGCAGCGTGATGGGCGGCGCCCGCGCGGCAGGCATCGTGCAGCCGGCGCTGTCGCGGCAGATCCGCGAGCTGGAGGACGCGATCGGCACGCCGCTGCTGATCCGCCGCGCGACGGGCGTCACGCTGACGGCGGCCGGCGCGAGCTTCCTGCGCGATGCGACCGCCGTGCTCGCCACGGTGCGGGACAGCCGCGAACGCGCATTGCGCAGCGCGGCCGGCCAGCTCGGCGAACTGCGGCTCGGCGCGCTGCCGAACTGCCTGCCGCTGCCGGTGTTCGCGAACGTGCTGAAGGCGTTTCGCGCCGCATGCCCGGACGTGAAGCTGTCGATCGCGCCGATGCTGTCGGCCGAACAGGCCGACGCGCTGGTGCGCGGCCAGCTCGACGGCGGGATCATGGCGTGGCGTCGCGACGAGGCGCCGCACCTGTCCGGCGTGCGGCTGCTGAGCGACCGCTTCGTGCTCGCGATGCCCGCGCCGCCCGGCGAGCCCTTCGATGCGCCGCACTCGCTCGCGGACGTCGCGGACCAACCGTTCGTGTGGTTCGACGCGCAGCGCTCGGCCGCGCACCACCGCTTCCTGATCGCGCAATGCGAGCGCGCGGGCTTCACGCCGCGCATCGCGCAGGTCGGCAGCGACATCCCGACGCTGATCGGCCTCGTCGCGGCCGGCATGGGCTGCGCGTTCGTGCCGCACAGCGCGGCGCCGACGTGTCCGCACACGGTCCGGCTCGTCGCGCTCGACGAGCTGGCGAGCCGCTTCGACATCGAGTTCGTGTTCGACGGCGCGGCCGTGCCGGCGTCTCCCGTCGTCGCGCGGTTTCTCGAAGCCGTGCACGCAGTGGTCGACCGGGCGGACTGAGCGCAAGCGCGCACGGCAGCCGCACTCGTCGGCGCTCGTTCGGACGGCAGGCCGCCAGCCTGCCGCCGCGACCGGCTTCGCGGCCATCGCGCACTAAACACTTCAGCACCCCGACGAAAATCCTTTCAAATACATAACGCACAACATTACCGTGTCGGTATTTTTAAATTGACGCCAAAAACAGCCGTTTAACGTCATTTCGAATCGCAATGCCGCGAAATATACTTCGCGCGCATCCATTCCTCGTGCCAAAGAGAGGATGCCTTTTCGCCCCGGTCACGGTCCCCCTGTGACCGGGGCTTTTTTTGCTCGAGGCCCGCCGACGCGGCCGTCGCAGCGCGCGGGCACGCCGCCCGCCTCACGCATTCTTGACATCGAATCAAGATTATTTCGTGCGCATGCGGCTTTTTTCATCAGAACAATGTGGGCACACTGCAGGCTGTCCGCGACGGCCCGCTGCCGTTGCGCAACGCTGACAGGAAGGCATCGCGTGAACCCCAACTCCACTTCTCCCTCCCGCGCGGCCCACGGCACCGCGCTGCCGCTGCTGGCGCTCGCCGCCGGCGCGTTCGGCATCGGCACGACAGAATTCGCGCCGATGGGCCTGCTGCCGGTGATCGCCGACGGCGTGCACGTGTCGATTCCGCAGGCCGGCATGCTGATCAGCGCGTATGCGATCGGCGTGATGGCCGGCGCACCGCTGATGACGCTGCTGCTCGCGCGCTGGTCGCGCCGCTCGGCGCTGATCGCGCTGATGTCGATCTTCACCCTCGGCAACCTGCTGTCGGCCGTCGCGCCGGGCTATACGACGCTGTTGCTCGCGCGGCTCGTCACGAGCCTGAACCACGGCGCGTTCTTCGGGCTCGGCTCGGTGGTCGCGGCCAGCCTGGTGCCGCGCGAGCGGCAGGCCAGCGCGGTCGCGACGATGTTCATGGGTCTGACCATCGCCAACGTCGGCGGCGTGCCGGCCGCGACCTGGCTCGGGCAGATGATCGGCTGGCGGATGTCGTTCGCGGCCACCGCGGCGCTCGGCGTGATCGCGATCGCCGGCCTGTTCGCGGCGCTGCCGAAGGGCGACGCCGGCAAGATGCCGGACCTGCGTGCGGAGCTGGCGGTGCTCACGCGTCCCGTCGTGCTCGGTGCGCTCGCGACGACGGTGCTCGGCGCCGGCGCGATGTTCACGCTCTACACGTACGTCGCGCCGACGCTCGCGCACGTGAGCGGCGCAACGCCCGCCTTCGTGACGGCGATGCTGGTGCTGATCGGCGTCGGCTTCTCGATCGGCAACATCGCCGGCGGCCGGCTCGCCGACCGCTCGCTCGACGGCACGTTGATCGGCTTCCTGGTGCTGCTGATCGCGACGATGGCCGCCTTTCCGCTGCTCGCCCGCACGCACGTCGGCGCCGCGCTCACGCTGCTGGTGTGGGGCATCGCGACGTTCGCGGTGGTGCCGCCGCTGCAGATGCGCGTGATGCGCGCGGCCCACGAAGCGCCGGGCCTCGCGTCGGCCGTCAACATCGGCGCGTTCAACCTCGGCAACGCGCTCGGCGCGGCAGCCGGCGGCGCCGCGCTGTCGGCCGGCTTCGGCTACCCGGCCGTGCCGCTCGTCGGCGCGCTGATCGCCGCGGCCGGCCTCGCGCTGGTCGCGCTGCAGCGGGCGCAACGCCGGCGCGCACCGGTTGCCGCGAATTCGTAAACGCCGCGCGATCCGCATTACGCCGGCACGCGGCGCGACAACCGGTTACCGGCGACCGGCAACGGGCGACCGGCCCGCACCGGGATGCCGATGCGCTCTTCATCGTCAGCGGCATGCGCGCGGCGGCCGCGCCCGCGACGCTCAGCGTGCAGCGGCGAACCCGCTGAAGAACGCGCGCGCGTTGGCGTCGAGGCTCTCGAGGTGATAGCCGCCTTCCTGCACGATCACCGTCGGTAATGCGAGCGCACCGAGCGCGCCGCCGAGCCGCCCGAACCCGTCGGTCGTGACGGCCACCTGCGACTGCGGGTCGTCCTTGTAGATGTCGAAGCCGAGCGCGAGCACGAGCGCATCGGGCTCGAAACGCGCGAGCGCGCGCAACGCATCGTCGAGCCGCTCGAAGAACGCCGACTCCGGCGCGCCGTGCGGCATCGGCAGGTTCAGGTTGTAGCCGTCGCCGGCCGCCGCGCCCGTCTCGTCCTCGTAACCGGCGACGACCGGGTAGAAGTTGGTCGGGTCGCCGTGGATCGACACGTACAGCACGTCGTCGCGATCGTAGAAGATCTCCTGCACGCCCTGCCCGTGATGCATGTCGGTATCGAGCACCGCCACGCGGCGATGGCGGCCGAGCAGCGCCTGCGCGGCGATCGCCGCGTTGTTCAGGTAGCAGAAGCCGCCGGCCGCGTCGCGCCGTGCATGATGACCGGGCGGACGGCACAGCGCGTACGCGTCGCGCGCGCCGTCGTTGACGTGCGCGGCCGCCGCGAGCGCACTCTGCGCCGACCAGTACGCCGCGCGCCACGTGTGCGCGCCGATCGGGCAACTGCCGTCGGCCAGATAGCGCGCGGCTTTCGCGAGTATCCCGCGCAGCGGGTTCGGGTCGCGCACGAATACGTTCGACATCACTTCGTCGCCCCAGTCGTCGGGCATCCGCTTCCAGTCGCGGTGCGCTTCCTCAAGAAAGCGCAGGTAGTTCATGTCGTGCACGGCCGCGATCGGCGCGGTGCCGCGGTCGGCCGGCTCGCACACGTCGAAGTCGAGCGCGCGCACCGCCGCGACGAGGCGCGCCGCACGCTCGGGCACCTCCTGCGGCTCGCGCATCCTGCCGCGCGACAGGTAGGTGCGCGGATGGTGCAGCAACTGTTCGGGATGGAAGAAGGTTTTCATCGTTGTCCTCGTCGGTTCGTCTCGTCACGCGTCGAACGCGGCGGCCGCCGCGTGCGTCGCGACACCGGCGCGCGCGAGCACCGCGTTGAGCAGCACGTTCGCGCCGCGCGTCACGTCGTCGGGCAGCGCGTCCTCGGCCTCGTTGTGCGACAGCCCGCCGACGCACGGAATGAACACCATCGCGGTCGGCACGCGGCGCGCGAGCACGATCGCGTCATGGCCAGCGCCGCTGACGATGCGCTCGCTCGCATAGCCGAACGCGTGCGCCGCCCGCGCGACGAGATCGACGCACGCCGCATCGAACGGCGTCGCCGGGCTGCGCCAGCACGTGTCGAGCGCCACCTGCACGTCGCGCGCCGCGGCCACGCGCGCGCACGCTTCGCGCAACGCCTGCTCGATCGCGTCGACGCACGCATCGTCGTGATGGCGCAGGTCGACGGTGAACGTCACGTCACCGGCGATCGTGTTGCGCGACGCGTGGCGGATGCCGATCTGCCCGATCGTCGCGAGCGCGCGCGGCGCGTAGCCGGCGACGATCCGCTCCAGCTCCAGCGCGATCTGCGCGCACGCGAAATACGCGTCCCGGCGATACGCCATCGGCGTCGTGCCCGCATGCGCGGCCACGCCCGTCACGCGCACATCGAGCCAGCGGATCGCCTGGCCGCCGGTGACGATGCCGATCGTCGTGCCGTTCGCCTCGAGCACCGGGCCTTGTTCGATATGCGCTTCGAAATACGCATCGACCGCGCCGCCGGGCGCGTGCGTGCCGCGATAGCCGCAGGCGTCGAGCGCGGCGCCGAGCGCGATGCCGTCGGCATCCTGCCGCGCGAGCGCGTCGTCGAGCGGCAGCGCGCCGGTGAACACGGCGGAGCCGAGCATCGCCGGAGCGAAACGCGCACCTTCCTCGTTGGTCCACGACACGATCTCGAGCGGCTTGTCGGTCGCGATGCGCGCGTCGTTCAGCGCACGTACGACTTCGAGCGCCGCGAGCACGCCGTACACGCCGTCGAAGCGCCCGCCCTCGGGCTGCGTGTCGAGATGGCTGCCGATCAGCACCGGCGCGGCCTGCGCATCGGCGCCGTCGCGCCGCGCGAACAGGTTGCCGATCGCATCGACCCGCACCGTCATCCCCGCATCGCGGCACCATTGCGCGAACAGGTCGCGCGCGCGGCGGTCGTCGTCCGTCAGCGCGAGGCGGCGCACGCCGCCGCGCGGCGTCGCGCCGATGCGCGCCATGTCGGCGAGGCTTTGCCACAGGCGATGGCCGTCGACTTCCAGCAAGTCGTTCATGTGCACTCCAATGAATTCGTTCGTCGGGGGTATCGATTTCCGCACGCTGCCGATCCCGCCGCGCACGCCCTGCGACGGTCGCGTACCGGCAGCGTTCGCCCACACGCGGCGCGGCTGATCGAAGCGTCGGGATTCAGCGCGAGCCGAGCGCCTCGGCGGCAGCCGGCCGGGACGCGCGCCGTGCGTCGAGCGCGACGATGCAGAGCAGCGAGATGCCGGCGAGGCCCGTGTAGAACACCGCGAGCGGCCACCACTGGCCGGTGAAGCGATGCGCCAGCCAGGTGCCGACGAGCGGCGTCAGGCCGCCGGCGAGCGCGCCGCACACCTGGTACGCGAGCGAGATCGCCGAATAGCGCACGTGGGCCGGAAACACGTCGCTCACGAAGCCGGCGATCACCGAATAGAAGCCGGCCATGCAGACGACCGCGAGCGCGATGCCGGCGATCAGCGACGCGGACGTGCCGCCCTGCACCAGCATGAACATCGGGTACGGCGACAGCATCGCGAGCAGCGCGGCGATCTTCAGGAACCGCGCGCTGCCGATGCGCTCGGCGAGCCACGCGGCGGCCGGCTGCGCGACGAACTGGATGATCGCGACCGCGAACAGGCTGTCGAGGATCAGCGAGCGCGACACGCCGACGTACTGCGTCGTGTACGCGATCATGAACGTGTTGGTGAAGTAGACGCCCGCGATCCCGATCGTGTTCGCGCCGATGCAGAGCAGCACGAGCCCGGACGCGGAGCGGAACACTTCGGCGACCGGCAGCTTCACCGTGCGGTTCGCCTCTTTCACGCGCGCGAATTCCGGCGACTCGTTCACGCCCAGCCGGATCAGGATGCCGACCACCAGCAGCACCGCGCTCGCCAGAAACGGCACGCGCCAGCCCCACGCGAGGAAGTCGGCCTTGTCCATCGACGTGACCGCGCGAAACGCGACCAGCGACAGGATCAGCCCGGCCGGGCTGCCGAGCTGCGCGAACGACGCGAAGAACGTGCGGCGGCCCTGCGGCGCATGCTCGCCGGCCATCAGCACCGCGCCGCCCCACTCGCCGCCGACCGCGATCCCCTGCACGACGCGCAGCGCCACCAGCAGCACCGGCGCGAGCACGCCGACCTTCGAATAGTCGGGCAGCAGCCCGACGCATACGGTCGCGACGCCCATCATCATCAAGGTCGTCATCAGCGCCTTCTTGCGGCCGATGCGGTCGCCGAGATGGCCGAACACGATGCCGCCGAGCGGCCGCGCGAAGAAGCCCACGGCAAACGTCGCGAACGACGCCATCGTGCTGACGAACGGGTCGTGCGACGGGAAATAGAGCTGACCGAACACGAGCGCGGCGGCGGTCGCGTAGATGTAGAAGTCGTACCACTCGATCATCGTGCCGATGAACGCCGCGGTCGCGGCACGCGCCGGCTGACGCGCGCTAGGAAGGGACTGGCTCATGCGGGGCTCCTGACGCGCGCCGCGGCACGCGCAATATCGTGATGGCCGGCCGTCTGTCGCGGCCCCGTGCCGCCGGGTGCGGCACGCCTCCTTTATCGGCGGCCACATATCATTAGTCCAATTTCAAATTATTATTTCGCGTATAAATCTGGCTAATACCCATTCCAACGTTCCGACGTTCAGCCTGGAGCCCCGATGCGCGCCGACCTCGCCCGCTTCGTCAACGACCGCCTCGACTGGAACCTGTTGCGCACTTACCTGGTGATCATGCAGGAGCGCAGCGTGAGCCGTGCGGCCGCGCGCCTGCATGTCACGCAGCCGGCCGTCAGCCAGGCGCTGCGGCGGCTCGAGGACGCGCTCGGCCGCAAGCTGATCGAGCGGCGCGGCGCGCACTTCGCGCCGACCGCGGCAGGCGAAGCCGTGTACCGGATCGCGAGCGACATCTACGGCGGCGTGTCGCGCCTCGACACGGAGCTCGACGACAGCACCGCCGACCTCACCGGGTCGATCCGGCTATTGACGGTGAGCCGCATCGAGTCGCCCGTCTACGACGAATTCCTCGCCGAATTCCATCGCGCGTATCCGCGCATCGACCTGCAGATCGACGTGATGCGTTCGTCGGACATCCTGTCGTCGCTGCTGCAGAAGACGGCCACCGCCGGGCTCGGCCTGTGCCGCACGCCGCACGACAAGCTGCAGATGCGCTGCTTCCTGCGCCAGCGCTATGCGATCTATTGCGGCCGCCATCACCGGCTGTTCGGGCAGACGCAGTTGCGGATGGAAGACCTGCTCGCGGAGAACTTCGTGTCGTTCACCAGCGACCAGATCGGCGACAGCCTGTCGCCGCTCACCGTGTTCCGCGATCAGAAAGGCTTCACCGGACGCATCGTCGCGTCGTCGCCGAGCCTCGATGAAGTGCGGCGGCTGATCTTCGCCGGCTACGGGATCGGCTGCCTGCCCGAGCACATCGTGCGCGACGACGTCGCGCAGCAGCGCCTGTGGCGCCTGCCGCCCGACGACGGGCTGATCGACGTCGACGTATTCCTGCTGTGGCATCGCGAGCGCAGGATGAACGCGGCCGAGCAGGCGTTTCTCGACGCGATGGAGCGCTGCATGCAGCGCCATTCGCTCGCGGAACGGCTCGGCGCGTAGGCACGCGCGCACCGGGCCGTGGGTGCGGCGCCGCGCGATGCGGCGGCGCGAACGCTGCGCGGGGCGCGTGACGTCAGTGCGGAATTCCGCCGTGTTCGAGCGGCAGGATCAGATGCTCCGGGATGCTGCGCCGCGACGCGCGCGCGCCGACGTAGTACAGCGCGGCCGGCACGACGAGGCCGAGGATCCACGAGATGTCGGTGCCGCCGAGCGCGTCGACGAGCGGGCCGGTGTAGATGTGCGTCGACATGAACGGCAGCTGCACCAGGATGCCGACCACGTAGATCGTGATCGCCATCGCGTTCCACCGGCCGTAGCGGCCGTCGGGATCGGACAGCGCCGGCACGTCGTAGCGCGAACGCGTGAAGCAGTAATAGTCGACGAGGTTGATCGCGCTCCACGGCGTGAAGAACGCGAGCAGAAATAGGATGAACGCGGTGAATTCCTTCAGGAACGAATGCCGGCCCGCGAGCGCGATCAAGGTCGACACGCAGATCATCCCGAAGATGTACGCGGCGCGGCTGCGCGACGACACCGCGCGCTTGCCGCGAAAGCCGCTGACGATGGTGGCCATCGACATGAAGCTGCCGTATGCGTTGAGCGTCGTGACCGTCACCTTGCCGAACGCGATGCTGAAGTACAGCAACGCGGCGACCGCGCCCGTCGAGCCGAGGCCGACGATGTACGACACCTCGTGATGCGCGAAGCCGCTGCCTGCCAGCGCGGCCGCGAACACGCCGAACACCATCGCGGCCTGCGCGCCGATCACCGAGCCGAGGCCGACCGCGGCGAAGGTGGCCGCCGACGACGTCGAGCGCGGCAGATAGCGCGAATAGTCGGCGACGTACGGGCCGAACGCGATCTGCCACGATGCCGACAGCGACATCGACAGCAGGAAGCTCGCGAGCGAAAAGTGCTTGTTGGCGAGCAGCGCGCCGACGTCGTGGCGCGCAAACAACTGCGCGAACATGTAGACGAACGCGACGACGCCCACCACGCTCGCGATCCGGCCGACGAAGTGGATCGCGCGATAGCCGAACACCGTCAGCGCGACGATCACCGCGGCGAACAGCAGGATGCCGGCCGCGTCGTCGACGTGCAGCAACTGCGCGACGGCCTGCCCCGCCAGCACCGAGCCGCTCGCGGAGAAACCGATGTACATCAGGCACACGAGCACGATCGGGATCATCGCGCCGTAGACGCCGAACTGCACGCGGCTCGAGATCATCTGCGGCAGCCCGAGTTGCGGCCCTTGCGCGCCGTGCAGCGCCATCACCGCGCCGCCGACGAGCTGGCCGAGCAGCAGCGCGATCAGCGACCAGAACACGTCGCCGCCGAGCACGACCGCGAGCGCGCCGGTGACGATCGCCGTGATCTGCAGGTTCGCCGACAGCCACAGCGTGAACTGGCTCAGCAGGCCGCCGTGGCGTTCGGCATCGGGAATGAAATCGATCGAGCGCACCTCGATCAGACCGCCGGCTCTTTCGCTGGAATTCGTCGACACGGAAAATCTCCAGAATGCTGAGGATCACGGAGGGTGTCGCCGACACGATCGCCGGGTCGGGCCGCCCTGTTTCAATTTCTCGAAGTGCTTCTGCTTCTCCGGCTTCCGTCCGCCGTTCGAACGACGGGCGCCGACATTGGTCAGCGGATATTGTTGTATATACAACTAGGACGATATAGGTGATTACCCGAGGCGCTCGGTGCGGTCGGGATGGTGCGCGCACGCCGCGCGTATCAGCCTTTCCGGACCGTCAGCGATCCGTATGAAAGATGAAAGATCAAGCGCCGGCGGGCGGCGGCAGAGGCGGTTCCGGCGCGGCGTCCATCTCGTCGGCGGGCAGCAGCGCCAGCATGAGCCGCACGGCTTCGACGTCGCGCGCATGCAGCCATTCGTCGTAGTCGTCGCGGCGCAGGATCACGACGCCGCGCGTGTCGTCGCCGGGCCGATGCATGCGCGCGAACAGCGGATGGCCGTCGGCGTCGACCGTGAGCATCGCCATGCCGATGCGCTCGCGGCCGTCGGCGCTTACGTAGCGTCGCCAGATGCCGGCGACACAGTACGCCTGCCAGCCGGCCAGGCCGATCCGGTGCCACACGTTGCGGCCCGTCTCGTAACAGGGTTCGTAGATCCAGCGCACCGGGATCAGACAGCGCTGCCCGTTGCGCCAGGCGTTGCCGTAGAGCCGCGACGAGCCGACCGTCTCCGCACGCGCGTTGACCGTGTCGAGCTTGCGCTTCCTGCGGCCGTTCTCGTCGATGCGTTCGGGCTGCATGAACTTCGGCCAGAAGCCGAACACCGCGCTGACGACAGCGAGCCCGTCGCCGTCGGCGCGCGCGATCGGCGCCGCGTAATCGGGATAGACGTCGGGTGCCCACGGCTCGCGGTCGAACAGATCGCCGATGCCGATTCGCAACTCGCTGATGCCCGGGTCTTCGCCGGGAGCACGGTAGTGGGTGCACATGGTTCGACGGACGACGGATGCGATGCTTCCATCGTAGGTCAGCCTGCATCCCGCGGCTGTGCGATTTCGGCCGGAGCGAGGCGGGCCGTGCGGCTCGAAGCGCGTCGCTCGCTGCACCGGCCGGATGAACGGCGCGTCGCGATGTCGATCCGCGATTCGACGCAGGCGGTCGTGCCGGCACGCATCGAGCGAACCGCCCCGCGCGCTCGTCGAGTCAGGCGGGGCGTTGCGGGTGCGGGCGGCCGCGCGCCGGACGGCTCAGGCCGCCTTGGTCACGCGTCCGGACGCGCGAGGTCGAAACGGCTGTCCGGCGTGACGTGCACGTAGGCGGTCGGCCCGCCCGCGCGCAGGATGATGCCCGCGCCGAACGTGTCGAAGATGCCGTCCTTCAGCAGATCGTCGCGAATGTGGACGGCGACGACTTCACCGAGCACCAGCGTGGCCGACGTCTCGCCGCCGCGGTGATCGCGCAGCGGGACCACGTCGGTGACCTTGCATTCGAAGTTGACGCCGCTTTCCGCGACGCGCGGCACGTCGACGAGACGCGACGCAATCGCGGTCAGCCCGCCGAGTTCGAATTCGTTCACGCCGTACGGCACCGCGGCGCAGGTCCGGTTCATCCGCTCGGCGAGATCGCGCGTCGCGAGGTTCCAGACGAACTCGCCGGTTTCCCGCACGTTGCGCAGGCTGTCCTTCGCCGTGGTGCTCGAAAAGCCGATGATCGGCGGATGATAGTTGAACGCGTTGAAGAAGCTGTACGGTGCGAGATTGACCGTGCCGTCGCTGCCGCGAGAGGAAATCCAGCCGATCGGGCGCGGGCCCACGATTGCGTTCAGCGGATCGTGCGGCAGGCCGTGGCCTTGCGAGGGTTCGTAATAGTGGTAGGTCGGGTGCGTCATGACGGAGCTCGGGCAGCGGACAAGGTGCGTGGAAGGCGATCGCCCGCTGCGCATGGCCGCGTGAAGCACATGCGAGCGGCGCGGCGGGCGGCGCCCAGTATCACACGAGCCTGCATTCGCTGCACCGGTTGCGGCGCCGGAGCCTGGCCGATGCAGCCGCCGGCTGCACGCCGCCCGGCTGTTTGCCGGGCGGTGTCCGCGGGTGAGCGGTCGGTCAGAAGTGATGCAGCAGCGCGACGCGCACGACGTACTGGTTCGGGCCCGACGAGATGTCGGCTGCGCCCGGAACGTACGCGTAGTCGAAGTCGGTGCCGGTGTGGGCGTTCATCGCATGCTGGTAGACGCCTTCGACGAACACCGACGTGCGCTTCGACATGTCGTAGTTGAGCTTCGTGCTCAGCTGGTGCCACTTCGGATTGAACGAGCCGACCGTCGACGACACGCGCGCCTGCGTGTACGTGTAGGCCGCGCCGAGGTACAGCGCGGGCGTGAAGTGATAGAGGCCGTTCACTTCGAAGTTGTCGAATTTCCACGCGTTCCAGCTGCCGCCGGCCGGCTGCGTCGTGCCGGTGAAGTATGCGTTGGCGGTCGGGTCGTAGACGTCGACGTGCGAGTACGTGAAGCCGATCAGCGCGTTCGCGAACGCATAGTTCACGCCGATGCCGATGTTCTGTTGCGACGACGCGTCGAACGTGTTGTCGCCGGTGATCGCGCCGTTCGAATCGCCGTTGTGTGCGTTGTTGATCTTCAGGTATGACGCGCCGACCGTCAGCCCGCCCTGCTGGTATTGCAGCGCGGCGCCGTACAGACGGTTGTTCGCAAAGCCGGACTGGTTGCTGAACCCGTACATCGCTTCCGCGGTGATGCCGTGCCACACCGGCGACACGTACTTGACGGCGTTATTGACGCGGAACGAGTAGTCGGTGTTGTCGTTGTCGTACGGGTGCGCGAACAGATAGCCGGTCCAGTTGCCGTTGGCCGTGAGCGGCGAGAAGATGTCGACGCTCGGGTCATACTGGCGGCCGAACGTCAAGGTGCCGTAACGGTCCGACGCGATGCCGACGAACGCCTGGCGGCCGAATTCGCGGCCGCCCTGGCTCATCTTGCCGGTGTTGACGTCGAAGCCGCTCTCGAGCTGGAAGATGGCCTGATAGCCGCCGCCGAGGTCTTCGGTGCCCTTGATGCCCCAGCGGCTGCCGTAGTCGTAGCCGCTTTGCAACTGCACGGTCCCGTGGCCGCGTGCGTTGCTCGTGTAGTTGATGCCGTCCTCGATCTTGCCGTACAGCGTAACGCTGCTTTGCGCATGCGCGGCCGTGGCAAGCAATGCGGCGGGCACGATGATCCCCCAACGCTTGTTCATGATGATTTACCCCCCAAGTCATTCGTTTTCCGGTCGCTTTGCTTACGCGCTGCGAATTCGCGTCGCATCGATGCTTCCCCGCGATGCGACGGGCGCAGTGTAATGAGCCGTTTTTCCGCTGTTAGTGACCGGCGTTGCAAAGGTGCTGTGCAGAATCGAGGGTGTTTTGGGGGGAGGGAAATGGGTTAGCGG